>NZ_JBKGZG010000031.1:0-29366 GCF_046545655.1 Thiohalorhabdus sp.
TCGATCCGCTCTGACAGGTCCCCACTGAGGATGTCCTCCTCCTTTTCGGGCTCCGGCTCCGGCTCCGGCTCCGGCTCCGGCTCCGACTCCGACTCCGGCTCGGACTCCGGCTCCGGCTCCGACTCCGGCTCCGGCTCCGACTCCGGCTCGGACTCCGGCTCGGACTCCGGCTCGGACTCCGGCTCCGACTCCGACTCCGGCTCCGACTCCGACTCCGGCTCGGACTCCGGCTCCGGCTCCGACTCCGACTCCGACTCCGGCTCGGACTCCGGCTCGGACTCCGGCTCGGACTCCGGCTCCGGCTCCGGCTCCGGCTCCGGCTCCGACTCCGACTCGGACTCCGGCTCGGACTCCGGCTCCGGCTCCGACTCCGACTCGGACTCCGGCTCGGACTCCGGCTCGGACTCCGGCTCCGGCTCCGACTCCGACTCCGGCTCCGGCTCGGACTCCGGCTCGGGCTCGGGCTCGGGCTCCGGCTCCGGCTCGGACTCCGGCTCGGGCTCGGGCTCCGGCTCCGGCTCCGACTCCGACTCGGGCTCGGGCTCCGGCTCGGGCTCCGGCTCGGGCTCCGGCTCCGGCTCGGGCTCGGACTCCGGCTCCGGTTCGGCGCTCACCAGACGAGCCTGGATGGGGGGCTTCTCCGGGGGCTCCGAATGGCGCACCAGCGTCCAGGCCCAGCCTCCGAGGACAACCAGCAGGTGAATGGCCAGGGAAAACAGGAGCCCCTGGATCCAGGTCCGGCGCATCACGTATCCGTCGGCTTGGTCACGAGGTCCACCTGCTCAATGCCCCCCTCCCGAAGCAGGTTCAGGGTCACCACCACCGCCTCGTAATCCACGGTTCGCTGACCCCGCAGCAGAACCTGCTGGCTGGGCTCCTCCTCGAGCAGGGCGCGAACCTTGGGGACCAGATCATCCTGGGGGTCAGCGACCCGGGTCTTCTGGAGGTAGACACCGTCCTCGCGGACCGTCACCTCCAGGGGCTCGTCCTGGGCGGTAACCGGCTTGGAGCTCGCCTCCGGCAGATCCACGTCCACGCCCCGCGTGAGCATGGGGGCCGTCATCATGAACACCACCAGCAGCACCAGGACCACGTCCACGAGGGGGATAATGTTGATCTCCCCCATGAGCTTGCGCCGCCGATAGGCCATCAGGTCCGCGCCTGCCGTTCCAGGACGCCGGTAAGCTCGTCCATGAAGTTCTCCAGCCGCGTCTGGTGATGCTCCACCCGCCGAGTCAGCATGTTGTAGGCGATCACGGCGGGGATGGCCGCACCCAGACCGAAGGCGGTGGCGATCAGCGCCTCGGCGATGCCGGGCGCCACCACCGCCAGGGTCGCCTGGCCGGTGGCGCCGATGTTCTGGAAGCTGTTCATGATGCCCCACACGGTGCCGAACAGGCCCACGAAGGGAGCACTGGAGGCCACCACGGCGAGGATGGCCAGGCTGCGGTCGAGGCGGTCCACCTCCTCGCTCATGGCCACCCGCATGGCCCTGCGTCCCGCCTCACGCAGCTCGGGCAGCGGCAGTCCCTCCTCGCGGAAGCGCTGGAACTGGCGATAGCCGGAGCGCAGGACCGCCGCCGAGCCGCTCCGCGCGGCGGCGTCCTGGCGGTTCACGGCGGACATCAGCTGGTCCAGATCCCGGGCCTGGTGGTAGACCCCGGAGAAGGCCGACTCGGCGCGGGCCGCGCCCAGGAACTGGCGCCCCTTGACATAGATGATGACCCAGGAGACCACCGAGGCCAGCACAAGCAGCAGCATCACCATCTGCACAAGCGGGCCGGCCCCGAGGATCAGGTCCAAGGCGGTGTGTTGGGTCTCCCCTTGCATAGCGTACGGCTCTCCTTGGTTCGGGGATGGTTACGATGCGCCGAAGCCCAGGGCCTGGCGAACCGTTTGGGGAATTGGCCGGGGCCGGAAGTCCTCGGCGCCCACGCAGGCGACCCGGACCCGGCCCTGGCAGAGGGGCTCGCTCTCCCCCTCCCGGAAAATGCGCTGGTGGAAGTCCGCCCGGGCCCGGCCCAGGTCACCGACCTCCGTCACCACCCGCAGTGCGTCGTTGAACACCGCCGGCCGCCGGTAGTCCACCTCCACCCGCTGCACCACGAACAGCAGCCCCTCGCGGCCCAGCAGGTCGTCCTGCTCGAAGCCCAGGGTCCGCAGCAGCTCGGTGCGTCCGCGCTCGAAGAACTTCAGGTAATTGGCGTAGTAGACGCCGCCGCCGTGGTCGGTGTCCTCGTAGTACACCCGCAGCGGCCATTCCCCCACCACCGACATTCAGAGCCTCCTCTCGCGGGGCACGGAATCAGGCCTTGGCGTACCGAGGCCTCTCACAGCAGCCGCCCCTGGCCCTCGCCGCCGCCCGGGTGCTCCGGGTCGAGGCCGAGGTGGCGGTAGGCCAGCCCCGTGGCGCAGCGGCCGCGGGCGGTGCGCTGCACATAGCCCTGCTGGATCAAGTAGGGCTCGAGGACGTCCTCGATGGTGTCCGCCTCCTCGCCGATGGCCGCCGCCAGGTTGGTGAGGCCCACGGGCCCCCCCTCGAACTTGCCGATCAGGGCGGAAAGCAATTTCTGGTCCAACTTGTCGAGGCCAGCCGGATCCACCTCCAACATGGACAGGCCCTCCTCCGCCACCGCAGCGGTCACGACGCCGTCGGCGCGCACCTCCGCGAGGTCGCGCACCCGCCGCAGGAGGCGATTGGCCACCCGCGGCGTCCCCCGCGAGCGACGGGCGATCTCCAGGGCCCCCTCCGGCTCCACTGTCACCCCCAGGAGACGGGCGGAGCGCTGGACAATACGGGCGAGGTCCTCTAGACCATAAAAATCCAGGCGCAGGGTGATGCCGAAGCGGTCGCGCAGCGGCGACGTCAGCAGGCCGGCGCGGGTGGTGGCCCCCACCAGCGTGAAGGGGGGCAGGTCCAGCTTGATGGAGCGCGCCGCCGGCCCCTCGCCGATGACGATGTCGATCTGGTAGTCCTCCATGGCCGGGTAGAGGACCTCCTCAACCGCCGGCGACAGCCGGTGGATCTCGTCGATGAAGAGCACGTCGTGGGGGGCGAGGTTGGTGAGCAGGGCGGCCAGGTCCCCAGCCTTCTCCAGCACCGGGCCAGAGGTGACCTTGAGGCCGGCGTCCATCTCGTTGGCGACGATGTGGGCCAGGGTGGTCTTGCCGAGGCCCGGCGGCCCGAACAGCAGGCAATGGTCCAGGGGCTCGCCGCGCTCCCGGGCCGCCGGGATGAAGACCTCCAGGTGCTCGCGCACCCGCGGCTGGCCCTCGTAGTCCGCCAGCCGCTCCGGGCGCATGGCGGGCTCGCCACGCCCCTCCCCCGGGGCGGCGGCGGGGTCGATGACGCGGGAGGGCTCGTCCGTGGGCTCCATGGGCACCTACCTGGCCATATTCTGGAGACTGCGCTTGAGGAGCTCTTCCACCGCCAGGCCCTCCTCGGCGATTCCGGCTACGACCTGCTCGGCCTGGTCGCTGCTGTAGCCCAGCTCCTGCAGCGCCGCCACCGCCTCCCGCCGGGCTCCGCCGCCGGCCGGGGCCGCCCCCGCCCCCGTGTCGAGGGCCTCGGCGCCGCCGGGCGCCTCGAGGGTGTCCCGCAGCTCCATGACCAGGCGCTGGGCGGTCTTCCTACCGATGCCCGGGACGCTGCTCATGCGCTTGAGATCCTCTTCCTGGATGCAGCGCCACAGCTCGGCGGGGGGCAGCCCGGAGAGCACCTGGAGGGCAAGCTTGGCACCCACCCCGGTGACCCGCAGCAGGGCGGCGAACAGGCGCTGCTCGTCGGCGGTTAGGAAGCCGTAGAGCTGGATGGCGTCCTCGCGCACCACGGTGTGCACGCGCAGGCTCACCTCCTCGCCCAGGGCGGGCAGGTGGTAGATGGTGGAAAGCGGCGCGTCGACGGTGTAGCCCACGCCGCCCGCCTCCACGATCAGGGTGGGGGGCGCCTTCTCCAGGATGGGTCCGCGCAGGCGGCCGATCACCGGCGCCGTCCCCCGCCGGGGACGCGAGCCGCGGCCTGCAGGTGGTGGAGATGGCAGACCGCCACGCCAAGGGCGTCGGCGGCGTCCTCGGGGGGCGCCTCCGCCAGCCCCAGCAGCCGCTGTACCATGAACCCCACCTGGTCCTTGCTCGCCGTGCCGCGCCCCACCACCGCCTCCTTGATGCGGGCCGGGGTGTATTCCCCCACGGGCAGCCCGGCCTCCACCAGCGCGGCAATGGCCGCCCCCCGCGCCTGGCCGAGCTTCAGGGCCGATTCCACGTTCCGTTTCACGTAGACCGTCTCCACGGCGGCGGCGTCCACCGCATAACCTCCTGCCGCCATCCGCACCTCCCGGAACAGGTGCCCCAGCCGGTCGGGAAAGGGCCCGTCTCCCAGCCGCAGGGCGGCGTAGTGCAGGACCCGCAGCCGACCCCCGCTCTGCTCGACCACCCCGATGCCGGTGATGCGGGAGCCCGGATCGATCCCCAGGGTGCGCATGCCCCGGGTGCCCTAGACGCTCACCTGCTCGAACACCTCGTCGGGGATGTCGTAGTTGGCGTAGACGTTCTGCACGTCGTCGTGGTCCTCCAAGGCGTCCAAGAGCTTGAGGACCTTCTCCGCCTTGTCGCCCTCCACCCGCACGGTGTTGTCGGGCTTCATGGTGACCTCGGCCACCTGGGGCTCGAAGCCGCTCTCCACCAGGGCGGCCTTCACGTCCTCGAAGTCCTGGGGATCGGTGTAGACCACCTGCTGGCCGTCCTCGGTCTGGATGTCGTCGGCCCCAGCCTCCATGGCCGCCTCCATGAGGGCGTCCTCGTCCACCGAGGCACCGTCGAAGATAAGCATGCCGGTCTTGTGGAAGATGTAGGCCGCCGAGCCGTCCTCGCCCAGGTTGCCGCCGGCCTTGGAGAAGATGTGGCGGATCTCCCCCACCGTGCGGTTCTTGTTGTCGGTCATGCACTCCACGAGCACCGCCACCCCCCCGGGCGCGTAGCCCTCGTAGGTGGCCTCCTCGTAGCTGACCCCCTCCAGCTCGCCCGTGCCGCGCTTGACGGCGCGGTCAATGTTGTCCTTGGGCATGTTGTTGGACAGGGCCTTGTCGATGGCCTGTCGCAGGCGCGGATTGGCCTCGGGATCGCCGCCGCCGAGGCGGGCGGCGACGGTGATCTCCTTGATCAGCCGGGTGAAGATCTTGCCCCGCTTGGCGTCCTGCGCCGCCTTGCGGTGCTTGATGTTCGCCCATTTGCTATGCCCGGCCATGGTTCCCGAACCTCCTGCTGGTGCGGCCGGTCCCTGGTCCGGCCGGGGGATTTGGGTACGAGGATGGGGACGCTACCCCGTCCGGCGGCAATTCTAGCACAAGGGGGGGGCGGGCTCGCCATGCCCGTCGAGGCGGCCCTCGACCAGGAAGTGAGCAGTCGCTTCGGCCACCTGGCGGTTGAAGATCATTCCCGTGTGGCCGACGGGGAAGGTGCGCAGCTCGGCGCCGGGCAGGCAGGCCTCCGACACCGCCACCAGACCATCGTTGGGTCCGTCCAGGAGCCAGCGGGTCCACCAGCGGCAACGGGTCCCCGCCAGCACCGCCACCTCGCCCGGAGGTGCGGGCCAGGGGAGCCCGGCGTTCGCGCACAGTTCGCCGCCGGCCAATCCCAGCCACCACCGGCCCGGACCCCACTGGGCGAGGAATGCGGCGCCGGCGGAGCCCCGGTTGGGCGTGCCGAGCTGGACGGTGCGGGCCCGGGAGAACCATTCGGGGCGCCGCTCGGCCAGGGCGCGCAGCACGATGCCGCCGAGGCTGTGGCCCACGAAGCCCAGGGGCTGTCCGGGGGTGAAGCGCTCCTCCAGCCAGGCATCGAGCTGCTCCGCATGCGCCGCCACGGTCCGCTGGCGGGAGGGATAGCCGAAGCGGTAGGGGGTGAAGCCGGCGCGGCGCAGCTGCCGCGCCAGGGGAATCATCACCGCAGCCGGCATCCACAGGCCGTGGATCAGGACCACCGGCCGCTCGGGGGAACCGCCACTCACCGGCGACCCCTAGCTGCCCCCGCCCTGGGCGGTGCGGCTGAGCCGCAGACCGAGCTCGGTGAGCTGCTCGGCGTCCACCTCGGAGGGCGCCTGGGTGAGCAGGCAGCTGGCGCGCTGGGTCTTGGGGAAGGCGATGACGTCGCGGATGGAATCGGCGCCCGCCAGCAGCGCCACCAGCCGGTCCAGGCCGAAGGCCAGGCCGCCGTGCGGCGGGGCGCCGTAGCGGAAGGCGTCCAGCAGGAAGCCGAACTTCTCCTGGGCCTCCTCCTCGCCGATGCCCAGAGCGTTGAACACCCGGCGCTGGGTCTCCGGGTCGTGGATGCGGATGGAGCCGCCGCCCACCTCGGCGCCGTTCAGCACCAGGTCGTAGGCGCGCGACAGGGCCGCGCCGGGATCGGACTCCAGCTTGTCCAGGTGCTCCGCATAGGGGGCGGTAAAGGGATGGTGGAGTGGCTCGTAGCGCTGGCTGTCCGGGTTCCACTCGAACATGGGGAAATCGGTGATCCACAGCGGCCGCCATCCCCCGGCCAGCAGGCCGCGGTCGCGGGCCAGCTGCTCGCGCAGGGCGCCCAGGGCCTCGTTAACCACCTTGCGGGTATCGGCGCCGAAGAAGACCATGTCGCCGTCCTCGGCACCGGTGCGCTCCAGGATGGTGGCCACGACGGTCTCGGGCAGGAACTTGAGGATGGGCGACTGCAGCCCCTCGCTGCCCTTGGCCACCTCGTTGACCTTGATGTAGGCCAGCCCCTTGGCGCCGTAGCGGCCGACGAACTCGGTGTAGTCGTCGATCTCCTTGCGCGACAGCTCGCCGCCGCCCGGCAGGCGCAGCGCCGCCACCCGGCCGCCGCTGGTGGCGGGCTCGCGGAACACCTTGAACTCCACCTCGGCCATGACGTCGGTGAGCTCGGTGAGCTCCAGGGGATTGCGCAGGTCGGGCCGGTCGCTGCCGAAGCGGCGGGTGGCCTCCGCGTAGGTCATGCGCGGGAAGGGATCGGGCAGGGCCTCCTCTCCCACGGCGTCGAACACCGCCCGCACCATGCCCTCCATCATCTGCATGATGGCCTCCTCGTCGAGAAAGGACATCTCCAGGTCGAGCTGGGTGAACTCGGGCTGGCGGTCGGCGCGCAGGTCCTCGTCGCGGAAGCACTTGGCCACTTGGTAGTAGCGCTCGGCACCGGCGACCATGAGCAGCTGCTTGAACAGCTGCGGGCTCTGCGGCAGGGCGAAGAAGCTGCCCGGGTGGGTGCGCGAGGGCACCAAGTAGTCGCGCGCGCCCTCGGGGGTGGAGCGGGTGAGCACCGGGGTCTCCACCTCCAGGAAGTCGCGGTCGTCCAGGTAGCGCCGCATGGTCTGCACCACGCGGTGGCGCAGGCGCAGGTTGGCGGCCATCTCCGGGCGGCGCAGGTCGATGTAGCGGTGGCGCAGGCGGATGTCCTCGCCCACCTCGTCCGCCTCGTCGAGCTGGAAGGGCGGCGTGTCGGCCTGGTTGAGGATCTTCAAGGCCAGCACCTCCAGCTCCACCTCGCCGGTGGGCAGCTCGGAGTTCACCGTGCCCTCGGGGCGCTCGCGGAGCACGCCGCGCACGGCGATCACCCACTCGTTGCGCAGCTGGTGGGCGCGTTCAAACTCGTAGCCCAGCTCCCCTTCGGAATATTCCTCCGGCGGATGGAACACCACCTGCAACAGCCCGGACCGGTCCCGCAGGTCCACGAAGATGACCCCGCCGTGGTCCCGCCGGCGGTGGACCCAGCCGCTGACCCGGATCTCCGCGCCGATGTGCTCCCGGCGCAGGTCATTGCAAAGGTGGGTGCGCATGATCTTTCTTCCCCGGTGCTCGAAAAGCAGGAAATGGTACGGCGCCGCCCGCTTTCAGGCAAGGCGGACGCCCGGTCACGGTGGGGACGGACAGGCCTTCCCTCGGATGGAAGGACTCGGCTATAGTCGTTGACTGTCTACCCCCACCCGCTTGCGATCAAGAACGGGCGACTACCATGACCATCCCGGACACCCCGACCTCCCCGACCAACGCCCCCCAGCGCCAGCCGTGGGAGGAGCAGAGCCTGCGCGGCCGGGTGCTGTTTGTCGAGGACAGCCAGACCTCCGCGGCAGTCACTGTCCACTACCTGGAGCAGTTCGGCCTCCAGGTGCGCCACGTGACCACGGCGGAGCAGGCCCTGGAGGTCCTCGGCTTCGAGTTCGACCTTGTTCTGTCCGATTTCTTCCTCGACGGCCAGCTCACCGGCCTGGACCTGGTGGAGCGCATCCGCGCGCGCAACGACGACCTCTCCCTCCTGCCGGTGCTGGTCCTCACCAGCGCCGAGGAGACGGACCACCGCATCGGCAGCCTGCGCGCGGGGGCCAACGACTTCATCTACAAGCCCTTCCATCCGGAGGAGCTGTACGCCCGCCTGCGCAACCTCCTGGCCCTGCGCCACGCCTACAAGAAGCTCTACACCCAGAAGAAGGCCATGGAGCGCCTTTCCGTCACCGACGGCCTGACCAACCTCTACAACAAGCGCTTCCTAAATGGCGAGGCCCCCGCCATCCTCGGCCGCGCCCAGCGCTCCGGGCACCCCCTTGCGCTGCTGGTCATGGACCTGGACCATTTCAAGCATATCAATGACACCTACGGCCACGACCACGGCGACCGGACGCTGAAGATGGTGGCCGAGGCCCTGGAGGAGGAGTTCCAGGAGGTGGATCTCATCGCCCGCTACGGCGGGGAGGAGTTCGTGGTGGTCCTGGACCGGGCGGACCGGGCCCAGGCGGCGCTGCGAGGAGAGCGGCTGCGCCAGCGCCTGGCGGATCTGCCCCTGGACCCGCCGGTCACAGCCTCCGTGGGCATCACCGCCCAGCACGTGGACGAGCCGGTGCGCGATTTCGACCAGCTGTTCCGCGAGGCGGACCGGGCCCTGTATGGGGCCAAGGACTCGGGGCGGGACCGGGTGGCGGTCTGGGAGTGGACCACCGGCCAGGCCGAGGTGCGCTTCCCCGCCTGATCCCACCGGCCGATCTCGACCAACCGCGGGAGGGAAACGTGGTCAGGAGCCTCCCCCTCGCTGCGGCCCTCGCCTTTCTCTGGGCCCTGCTCACGGGCGGGTCCGCCGCCTCCTGGGCCCTTGGCCTGCCGTTCATCGCCTTGGCCGTGGGCTTGGCCGTGCGCCTCCGGGCGGGGCCGGCCTTCGCCCTGCGGCCCGCGGCGGCGGCCGCCTTCCTCCCGGTTTTCCTGCTGCTGTCCCTGCGCGGCGGCTGGGACGTGGCCATTCGGGCCTTTCGGCCGAGCCTTCCCCTCGCACCGGGCCGCATCACCTATCCCTGCCGGCTGCCGGCGGGTCCGCCGCGCCTCCTTTTCGGCAACGTCCTCAGCCTCTTGCCCGGGACCCTCTTCCTCGCCGACCGGGAGGGAGACCTGGACATCCATGTCCTGGACCGGAACGCCCCCCTGACCCGGGACCTGGCGGCCCTTGAGGCGCGGGTGGCCCGCCTGTTCGGCATCGCGCTGGAGAACCCGCAATGATCGGCGAGGGCCTCGCCCTGCTCCTGCTCCTCATCTCCAGCGTCGGCCTGGTGCGGCTGGTCTACGGTCCGGGGCCGGTGGACCGCATGCTGGTGGCCCTGCTCCTGGGCACCACGGGGGCGGGAGTGGTGCTCCTGCTGAGCTTGGACGGGCGCGGCGCCGAGGCCCGCACCGTGGCGCTGGTCCTGGTTCTGCTGGCGGCCATCTCCGGGGTGGCCTTCGTGCGCCGCTACGTCGCCGCCGAGCCGGAGGAGGACCCCGATGACTGATCCCCTGGCCTTCGCCCTCATCGGTGCCGGCCTTTTCTTCTTTGCGGCCGGCACGGTGGCCCTGCTGCGCTTCCCGGACACCCTGACCCGCCTGCACGCCCTCACCAAGGCGGACAATTTGGGCCTGGGCCTGGTGGCCCTGGGGCTGGCACTGCGCACCGGAGAGGCGGCCACCGCCGCCCTGCTGGTGCTCATCTGGCTGCTGGCGCTGGCGGCCAGCGCTTCCCTCGCCACACTCCTGGGCCGCGCCGCCCTGCGGCGGGACCACGGGGAGCCGGGGCCGTGAGCCTGGGCTGGGCCCTGGACGGCCTCCTGGCGGGACTGCTGCTGTGGCTGGCCTGGCGGCTGCTGCGGGTGGACGACCTGTTCCAGGCGGGGGTCCAGTTCATCGTCTTCGGCCTCCTGCTGGCGGTGGTCTGGCTGCGTCTCGATGCACCCGACCTGGCCCTGGCCGAGGCGGCCATCGGCGCGGGGGTCACCGGCGCCCTGTACCTGAACACCCTGGCCGGCATGGAGGCCCACCCCGCCGATCCGGAGCCGGCCGCGGACCGCTGGACCGCCGCCTCCCTGTGGCTGGCCGGGCTGCTGGCGGCCCTCCTGGGCGCGCTGATGGTGGCCCTGGTGGCCCGACTGCTGCAGGGGCCACCGCCGGAGCCCCCTGCCCTGGGGGAAGCGGGCAAGATCACCAATCCGGTGACCCGGGTGCTGCTCGATGCGCGCAGCTACGACACCCTCCTGGAGACGGCGGTGCTGGTGGAGGCCCTCATGGGGATCTGGATCCTGGGCCGCCCCCTGATCGCCGCCTCCACCCCCGCCCCGTACGTGCTCCGCGGCCTGGTCCGGGTACTTGCCCCGGTCATGGTGGTGGTGGCGGGGGCCCTGCTGTGGAACGGCTCCTCCGAGACCGGCGGGGCCTTTCAGGCGGCCGCGGTCCTGGCGGCGGCGGGCATCCTGCTCCGCCTCGCCGGCCATCCCCTGCCGCTCCTGGCCCCGCCGCGGCAGCGCGCGGCCCTGGCGACCCTCGGCACCCTGCTGTTCCTCGCCGTGGGCCTGGGGGTGATGGCGCGCACGGGTGGCTTTCTGGACTACCCCGAGGCGCTGCGCTATGCCCTGGTGGTGACCATCGAGACCGCCGCCACCCTCTCCATTGCTGCCGTGCTGGTGCTCCTCTTTGAGGCCACCGGCCCGCGGCCCCGACCGGAGGCCCCCCCGTGAGCCCTGGACCGGATCTGATCCACGGCGTCGCCGGCGCCCTGTTGTTCGCCCTGGGCATCCACGCCCTGCTGGTGCGGGAGCGCTTCCTGCGCAAGGTACTGGGCCTGAACGTGTCCGGCAGCGGGGTGTTCCTGATCCTGGTGGCCGCGGCCTACCGGGAGGAAGGCCCGCCGGACCCGGTGCCCCACGCCATGGTCCTCACCGGCCTCGTGGTGGCGGTAAGCGCCACCGCGCTGGCGCTGGCCCTGATCCGCCGCATCCATTCGGTGGAAGGCGGCCACCGTCCGGGCGGGGGGTAAGCCCTTGCTCGCGGTGGTTGCCCTCCCCGCACTTCCCTTGGTCCTGGCCCTGCTGGTCTTCGTCTTTCCGGAGCTGCGGCGCTGGGCGGCGATGGCGGGCAGCGCCGGGATTGCCGCCGCCCTGGTGGCGGTCGGCGGGGAGGTGGCGGAGGGGGCCAACCGCCACCCCCTCGGCGGCTGGCCCGCGCCCCCGGGGATCGCCCTGTTGGCCGATCCTTTGAGCGTGCTGTTTCTGGGCCTCACCGCCGTGGTCGGCGCGGCGGCCACCTTCTACGCCCTGGGCTACTGGGCCGGCCACCGCGGTCTGGACGGCCGCCCGGACCCCCGGGAGCGGGCCTTCTGGCCCCTGTGGTGGATGCTCTGGGCCGGCCTGAACGCCCTGTTCCTGGCCGGGGACGCCTTCAATGCCTACGTGGCCCTGGAGGTGCTCAGCCTGGCGGCGGTGGCCCTGGTAGCGGTGGCGGGCGATGCCGGGGCCCTGCGGGCCGCCCTGCGCTACCTCCTGGTCAGCCTGGCGGGCTCGCTGGCCTACCTGGCCGGCGTGGCCCTGCTGTACGCCGAGCACGGCGTCCTGGACCTGGCGGCCCTGGCGGGGGCCGTGGAGCCGGGCCCGGGCGGGGTGGGGGCCCTGGCGGTCCTCACCGCCGGCCTGCTCATGAAGACCGCCCTGTTCCCCCTGCACTTCTGGCTGCCTGCCGCGCACAGTCGGGCCCCCGGCCCGGTGAGCGCGGTGCTCTCCGGGCTGGTGGTAAAGGCCGGGTTCTTCCTGCTCCTGCGCTACTGGTTCTGGGTGTACGGGGGATGGGAGGTGGCCGCTGGTACCGCCCTCATCGGCACCCTGGGTGCTGTGGCCGTGCTCTGGGGCTCGGTGCAGGCTCTGGCGGTGCCGCGGCTCAAGCTCCTGGTGGCCTACTCCACGGTGGCCCAGCTCGGCTACCTGTTCCTCGCCTTCGCCCTGATCAGCGAGCCCGGTGTGGCGGGCAACCTGGGCCAGGAGGGGGCCCTCTACCTGGCTCTCTCGCACGGGCTCGCCAAGGGCGGGGCGTTCCTGATGGCCGGCACCTGCCTGTTTGCGGCGGGCAACGACCGCCTGGAGGGCATCGGCGCCACCCTGCGGCGCCTGCCGGTATCCACCGCGGCCTTCGCCCTGGCGGGGATCAGCCTCATCGGCCTCCCACCCACCGGCGGCTTCGTGGGCAAGTGGCTGCTGCTACGGGCCATGGCCGAGGCGGAGGCCTGGGTGTGGCTGGGGGTGATCGCCGCCGGCACCTTCCTGGCCGCCGGGTACACCTTCCGGGTCCTGATCCCGGTGTTCCAGGCCGGCACGGAGCCGCCGCGGCTGAAGCGCAGCCCGCCCCGGGTCATGGAGATCTCCGCGCTGCTGCTGGCCCTGGCGGCGGTGGGCATGGGCTTCCTGGCCCCGGTGATCGAGCCCCTCATGCTTGGCCTGCAGGGTCCGTCCCCGTGACCTCGGGCGCCCTGCTTCCCCTGGCGGCGGTGCTCTCGGCGCTGGGCCCGGGCGTCGTCATCGCCTTCCTGCCCGAGGAGCGCCACGGCCTGCGCACGACCCTGAACCTAGCGGGAGCGCTGCTGCAGGTGGGGGTGATGGCCTTGCTGGTGGCGGAAGCCGCCCGCGGCAACGCCTACACGGCGCGCATCCCCTTCGTGGCAGGCACCGAAATCCTACTGCAGACCGACCCCCTGGCCCTGCTGCTGGCCGGCCTGTCGGCGCTGCTCTGGCTCCTGACCACCGTCTACGCCATCGGCTACCTGGAGGGCTCCCCCCACCGCAGCCGCTTCTTCAGCTTCTTCAGCCTGTGCGTGAGCGCCACCCTGGGCCTGGCCCTGGCGGGCAACCTGTTCACCTTCTTCGTCTTCTACGAGCTGCTCACCCTGGCCACCTACCCCCTGGTGGTCCACCGCGGCACGGACGAGGCCGTGCGCGCTGGCCGCGTGTACCTCGGCTACACCCTTGCCGGCGGGCTCGCGCTGCTGGTGGGAATGGCGTGGCTCACCCAGATCGCCGGGCCGGTGGAGTTCGAGCCCGGCGGGGTGCTGGCGGAGGGCGCCGCCGATCCGGCCACCCTCACCGTCATCTTCGTCCTGCTGGTGGGCGGCATGGGGGTCAAGGCCGCCCTGGTCCCCCTGCACGGCTGGCTGCCCGTGGCCATGATCGCCCCGGCCCCGGTGAGCGCCCTGCTCCACGCCGTGGCGGTGGTCAAGGCCGGCGCCTTCGGCATCGTGCGGGTAGTGGATGAGGTCTACGGGGTCGCGCTGGTGGCGTCGCTCGGTTTGGCGACGCCGCTGGCGCTGCTCGCCACCGTTTCCATCCTCTACAGCTCCCTGCGCGCGCTGGCCCAGGACTACCTCAAGCGGCGCCTGGCCTACTCCACGGTCAGCCAGGTGGCCTACATCACCCTGGGCGTGGCCCTGGGCGGGGCCACCGCCACCATGGGCGGCCTGGTGCACCTGGTCCACCAGGGCATCATGAAGATCACCTTGTTCTTCTGCGCCGGCGCCATCGCCGAGACCCTGGGGGTGCACCGCATCTCCGAGATGGCCGGGATCGGCCGCCGCATGCCCGGCACCATGGCGGCCTTCACGGTGGGGGCGCTAGGTATGATCGGCGCCCCGCCCACCGCCGGGTTCATCACCAAGTGGTACCTGGGGCTGGGCGGCCTGGGGGTGGGGGAGCCCTGGGTGGTGGGGGTATTGGCCCTGAGCGGTCTGCTCAACGCCGCCTACTTCCTGCCCGTCCTCTACGTGGCTTGGTTCAGGCCCCCCGAACGGGAGTGGCCGGCCTCCAGCCACCGCCTGGAGGCCCACTGGATGCTGCTGGCCCCGCCGCTGACGACCGCCGTGCTGGCCCTGCTGCTCGGGCTCCTCGCCAGTACCCCCTTCAGCGCCCTGGAGTGGGCCCGGCTCATCAGCTTCCGGGAGGTGGCGCCGTGACGCCGCTCGCCGACCTGCCGCTGGCGCCCGCCGCGGCCGGAGCCCTGCTGGCGCTCGCCTGGCTTGCTCCCCTGGCGGGCCTGGTTACCCTGGGCCTGCCCGAACGCCGCGCCCTGGCCCTCATTCCGCTCTGGGGGCTGTCCGGCCTGGCCGCGGCCCTGCTCCTGCCCGATGGCGCCGCTATGCGGCTGCCGTGGGTGCTTACCGGCATCCGGTTGGAGATGGACCCGGTGGGCCGGGTGTTCCTGCTGCTGGCGGCCTTCCTGTGGGCGACCGCCGGCGCCTTCGCCCGCGGCTATCTGGACGGGAAGCCCGGGGCTCGACGCTTCCTGGGCTTCTTCCTAGTCTGCATGGCCGGGAACCTGGGGCTCACCCTGGCCCAGGACCCGGTGGCCTTCCTCACCTTCTTCTCCCTCATGGGCCTGTCGGCCTACGGGCTGATCATCCACACCGGGACACCCTTCGCCCGGCGCGCCGCCAGCGTCTACCTGGGGGCGGCGGTGAGCGGGGAGATGGCCGCGCTCGCCGGCCTGCTGTTCACCCTCGGCGGGGGCCCCGGCTCGCCCTGGGGGGAGATCCTCCTGGTGGTGGGCCTGGGGGTGAAGGCGGGGCTCCTGCCGCTGCACTTCTGGCTGCCTTTGGCCCATCCGGCGGCGCCCTCTCCGGCCAGCGCCGTGCTGTCCGGCACCATGATCAAGGCCGGGCTCCTCGGCTGGCTGCGCTTCCTGCCGCTGGGGGAGACGGCGCTGCCCGATTTGGGGGGCTACATGATAGCCATGGGGCTGGCTGGGGCCTTCCTGATGGTGGCGGTGGGCTTACCGCAGCGCGACCCCAAGACGGTGCTGGCCTACTCCAGCATCAGCCAGATGGGCTGGCTGGCGGTGGCCGTGGGGGCGGGGCTGGCAGCGCCCGCCGCCTGGGGAGCGCTCCTGCCCGCGATCCTGGCCTACACTCTCCACCACGGCCTGGCCAAGGGGGCGCTGTTCCTGAGCACCGGCCTGGGAGGGAACTGGACCTCCGGTCGTGCCGGCCGAGTGATCCTGGGTGCGGCCTTCGCCCTGCCCGCCCTGACCATCGCCGGCCTGCCCGGCACTTCGGGCGCCGCGGCCAAGACGGGGCTCAAAAAGGCCCTCCAGGAGGCCCCCGGGCTGGCGGGGGTCCCCTTCGAGCTCCTGCTGAGCCTCGGGGCCGTCGCCACCACCCTGCTCATGGCCCGCTTCCTGTTCCTCTTGGGACGAGCCGAGCCGCACCACCCGCCGGACCGCTGGCTGCTTGACCCATGGCTCGCCAGCGTAGCCGCCTCCCTGGCCCTGACCTGGGCGTGGGAGCCCATGCGCGCCTGGCAGCTCAAGACCCTGGGCCCCGCGGAGCTAGGCGGGGCCCTCTGGCCGGTGGCAGCGGGCGCCCTGCTGGCGGTGGCCGGGGCGGGAATCGCCCGCCGCGGGCAACCACCCCGCGCCGTGGGCGTACCGGCGGGGGACCTGTACATGGCGGCGGCGGTCGGGCTGCGGTGGCTCTGGGGCCGGACCACCGGGGCCCGGGCCGTCCTGTTCCGGCTGGGACGGGCCATGGACGGCGCCTGGGCCACCCTGTACGCCCTGGCGTGGCGCCCCTGGCGCCGGCGGATCCTGGCCACGGACCGGTGGGGCTGGGGCGCCAGCGGAACCGCCTTCCTGCTCCTCATGGGCGCGGTGGCCTGGGCCGTGCTTGCCAGCCTCTCCGGCTCCTGAGCCGGGCCCGCCGACCCCGCCAGCCGGGGGCTCCCCCCAGGGCCTCCCAACCTTGGCCGGACCGATTGCCCGCAACTTGACGTCATCCCCGCCCTCCGCGGGCGGCCCGCATTGTCCCCCACGCCGGGCCCAACTACCTTGAGGGAAAGGGATTTCCATTTTCCCGCGAGGGCTGACAGCCCATCGCCGGGGCCCCCACCCGAAAGGAGCCACCCATGGTACGCACCGCCCCATCCCTCTTGGCCGGAGCCTTGCTGGCCCTCGCCGCGCCGCTCACCTCGGCCGCCGAGGAGGGCACCTTCAACACCCCCGGGCTCGTGCCCGAGACCGCCATGAAAGTCGTGGAGGCAGCCATGACGGAATGTCGGGACCGCGACGCCCAGGTGGCCGTGGCAGTGGTGGACCGGGGTGGAAACACCCAGGCCCTGAAGCGGGACCAGTTCGCCGGCCCCCACACCACCAAGACCGCCGTGAGCAAGGCCTGGACGGCCATCAGCTTCCGCACGGACACCCTGGAGCTCCGGGACATCAGCGAGCCCGGAAAGGAAGGCTACGGCATCCAGCACCTGCCTCGGGTCACCGTGCTCGGCGGCGGCAAGATGATCCAGAACGGGGGCCGGATCCTGGCGGGAATTGGGGTCTCCGGTGCCCCCAGCGGTGCGATCGATGATGAATGCGCCGCCGCCGGCATCGACGCCATCCGCGAGGAGATCCTGTAGCCGGGGCATCCTTCGGCCCGCCCCGTAGCGGGCGGGCCTGGCGGGGAAGCCCTCCTTCGACCGCGCGCTTCTCCCTGAGCGGCACACCCTTTCTTTGCTTCCGGGAAAGCCCTATCCCCCTGCTTGTCTGAAAAAAATCCCGCCCCTCCTCTACCCCGTGATCCCCACTGCATAATGGCCCACCGTATCTGGGGGTTTACAGTAGAATGAAAATGAGTTTTATTCCCCGGATCGAACGGAGCAATCACCCGGAGGGTTAGGCATGGCACAGTGGTTCGGCGGTACGGCTTTCCTGGCGGGGGGGCTGCTCGCCGGCGTCCTCATGGCGCCCGGGCTGGCCCTGGGCCACGGGGAGAAAGGCGAGCACGTCGAGGAATTCCAGGACCATCTCGACGATTACGCCGCGGACGTCCGGAAGCTCGGTCGGCATTTGGATACCCTCGCCGAACAGTACGCCCAAGAGGAGGACGTGGCCGCCGAGGTGGAAGGCTTCGTGGAGAAATGGGAAGCGGTGCAGTACCATGCGGCGGTCGAGGAGGTGGCCACCCCCCTGTACCCGCCCATCTGGCAGGCCATTAGCGGCCTTCGGCAGGCGGTCGAGGATGAGGAGGACCCCAGCGTAGTGCGTCAACGCGCCGACCGGTTGACGGCCGCCCTGCATGAGGGCCTTGGTGGGCTCAAGCTCAAGGCGGAGATAGAGGAGGACCGCGGGTCCCGGCAGGCCAGCGGGGGGGACCAAGCCGGGGATCCGGAGGCCTCCTTCGCCCGCATCCGGGAGGAGCTCGACCACGCTGTGGAGGAGTACAGCGATGGCCATGCCGATGACGCCAAGCAGCACATCAGCGACGCCTACTTCAACGAGTTCGAGGGACTCGAGGGCGGCCTGATCGAGCAGGACCCGGACCTCGTCGCCCGCCTTGAGGAGGACTTCAACGGCGAGCTGCCGGGGCTGATCGACGGCGATGCGCCTGTGGAGGAGGTTCGGGCCAAGGTGGAAGAGATGAAGGACGCCCTGGCCCGCTCGGAAGAGCTCCTACAAGGGGCCGACAAGGACGAGAACGAGGTTTTCTAGCATGGACCGCCGCACCTTCCTGAGGGGGGCCACAGCCCTCGGCGCCCTGGGGGTCTCGGCCCCCCTCCTCGGCTGCTCTGGCGGCGAGGACAAGGCGCCCCCCGCCCTGTCCGTTGAGGATCTGCCCGAGCTGAAGGGGGACCTGACGGTCTATCTCGGGCGTGGGGAAGGTGGCCTGTACACCAAGGTGGTGGAGGCCATCCGCGACCGGAACCCGGATCTCAACCTGGAGCTGCGGCGCGGGCCCTCCTCCTCCCTGGCCAATACCCTCGTGGCCGAGGACGAGCGCGGCGGCGCGCGCGCCGATCTGTTCTGGGCTGTGGACACCAGCTCCCTGGGCCAGGTGATCGACCACGGCCTGGCGAGCCCCATCCCCGACGAGCTGCGGGACCGGCTCAAGGGGCCCTTCCGCTTCGAGCGCATGGCCCCCATCTCCGGAAGGGTTCGGACCCTGGCCTACAACACCGAGCGCCTGGAGCCGGACGACCTCCCCGACCGCATCACGGCGCTGCCGGAGTCCGGCCTGGAGGTGGGCTGGGCGCCGGCCTACGGCGCCTTCCAGTCCTTCGTCACCGCCATGCGGCTGCTGGAGGGCGACGAGGCCACCCTGGAATGGCTCGAGGCCATGAAGCCCAACACCCAGGAATACTCGGGCGAGCTGGGAGCGGTTATGGCCGTCTCCCAGGGGGAGGTGGACGTGAGCTTGGCCAACCACTACTACACCCTGCGGCTGAAGGAAGGGAAGCCCGACGCCAAGGTGGACGTGGCCTTCACCCGCAAGGATGCCGGCTCCCTGGTCAATACCTCCGGCGTGGCCGTGCTCCGACCCGGCGAGACCGCCCACAACTTCATCCGCTACCTGCTGTCCCGGGAGGTGCAGGGCTACCTGGCCCGGGAAGCCTATGAGATCCCGCTGGTTCCGGATGTGCCCACCCCCGAAGGCCTTCCCGCCATGGACGAGATCCAGGCTCCGCGGGTGGACCTGACCCGGCTCGGCGACCTGCAGCCCACCCTGGACCTCATGCGGCGCGCGGGGGTGCTGTGACCCGCGCCCCGGTGGTCCTCGGCCTCAGTGCCCTGGTGGCAGCCGCCGCCCTGGCCCCGGTGGCCGTGCTGCTGGGAATGGGCATCGGCGCCGAGGTGGCGCTGGGGGACCGAACCCTGGAGGTGGCGGCCAATAGCCTGCTGCTCACCGGCCTCACGGTGGTGGGCGCCATCCTGGTGGGGGTGCCCCTGGCATTCGTCACCGCCTACGCCGACCTGCCCGGGCGCCGGGTGTGGACGGGGCTGCTGGCCGCGCCCCTGGCGGTGCCCAGCTACCTGGGGGCCTTCGCCTACTTCGCCGCCTTCGGACCCGGCGGGGAGATCCAGGGCCTCACGGGCCTGCCGCTGCCCAATGTGGACGGCCTGGCCGGGGGCACCTTGGTTATGACGCTGTACACGTATCCGTTCGTGCTGCTGGCCACCCGGGCGGCCCTGCGCAACCTGGACGCCAGCACGCTGGAGGCGGCGCGCACCCTGGGCATGCCCCTGCGCCAGGCGCTGTGGCGGGTGGTGCTGCCACGGGCGCGCAACAGCGTGGCCGCAGGCGGCCTGCTGGTGGCGCTGTACACCCTGTCCGACTTCGGCACTCCGGCGATCATGCGGGTGGACACCTTCACCCGGGTGATCTTCGTGGAGTACAACGCCTTCGGCCTGGACCGCGCGGCGTGGCTGTCCATCACCCTGCTGGCGCTGGTGGCGGTGGTGCTGTTCCTGGAGTCGCGGGTGGGGGTAGTGCGCGAGGCCCCGGGCCGGCCGCCGGAGCTGCCCCTGGGGCGGGCGGGCAAGGCGCTGGCGGTGGCCGGCATGGTACTGGTGCTGACCGCGGCCCTCGCCGTCCCCATCGGGGTCTTCGGGCTTTGGCTGGTGCGTGAGGGCGGGGCCGGCTTCGACCCGGCCACCCTCATGAACTCTACCACCGCCTCGCTCCTGGCCGCTCTGGCGGCAGTGGCGGCCGCTCTGCCGGTGGCCTATGCCGCCACCACCGGCCGTTTGGGCCGGCTGCTGGAGCGAGCGGCCTACGTGGGCTTCGGAGTGCCGGGCATCGTCCTGGGAACCGCGCTGGTGATGGTGGGTCTGAATCTGGACTTCTTCTACCAATCCCTGGCGCTGCTGGTGTTCGCCTACGTGGTGCGCTTCCTGCCCCTGGCGGTGGGCAACATCCGGCCCCCGTTGGAGCGCGCCGAGGGTGGCCTGGTGGGCGCCGCGCGCTCGCTGGGGGCCGGTCCGGGCGAGGCCTTCCGGCGGGTCACCCTGCCGCTGATCCTGCCCGGGCTGTTGGCCGCCGCGGCGCTGGTATTCCTGGAGGCCATGCGGGAGCTGCCGGCCACCCTGCTGCTGCGGCCCTCCGGCTTCGAGACCCTGGCCACCCACCTGTGGCGGGTCTACGAGGCGGGCTACTTCGGCCGCGGCGCCGTGCCCGCCCTGTTCCTGGTGCTGGTGTCCGGGGCGGCGGTAGCCCTCATGCTGAAGGGGGAGAGAAGCCGGATGGACCTGACCTGACCGAGGACGAGGCGATGCTGGAGATCGACAAGCTCAACGTGACCTACGGCGACGAGGTCGCCGTGCGCGACGTGAGCCTCACCGCCGCCGAAGGCGAGATCGTTACCCTGCTGGGGCCCACCGGCTGCGGCAAGACCACCACCCTTCGGGTAGTGGCCGGCCTGGTGGCGCCCACCAGCGGCACGGTGCGCATCGGCGGCCGCACGGTCAGCGGTGCCGGCGTCTTCGTCCCCCCCGAGCAGCGTCGCACCGGGCTGGTGTTCCAGGACTTCGCCCTGTTCCCCCACCTGACCGTGGCCCAGAACGTGGGCTTCCGCCTCCGGCGCTCGGACCCCGTGGACCATTGGCTGGAGTGGCTGGGATTGGGCGACCAGCGCGACGCCTATCCCGAGGAGCTGTCCGGAGGCCAGAAGCAGCGGGTCGCCCTGGCCCGCTGCCTGGCCCACCAGCCGGAGCTGATCCTGCTCGACGAGCCCCTGTCCAACCTCGACGCCGCCCTCAAGGACAGCCTGCGCTGGGACATCCGCAGCGCCCTCAAGGAAGCCGGCGTGCCCGCCATTTGGGTGACCCACGACCAGTCGGAGGCGCTGTCCATCGGCGACCGCGTGGGGGTCATGAAAGACGGTCGGCTGGAGCAGATCGCCTCGCCCGAGGAATGCTTCCGCGATCCCGCCACCCGCTTCGTGGCCGAATTCCTCGGCGAGGCCTCCTTCCTGCCGGGGGAGGCCGCCGATGGAACGGTCACCACCCCCATTGGCCAGGCTGCCGGGCACGGCGCCACGGGCACCGTGGAGGCCCTCGTCCGCCCCGACGACCTCGCTCTGCAGGCCGCCGACGCCGGCAACGGCGTGGTCGCCTGGTCCCGCTACGAGGGCGGCAGCCGCCTGTTCGGCGTGGACCTGCAGTGCGGCGCCCGGGTCCGGATCCGGACCAACCACGAGGTCCACCACGCCCCGGGCGACCGCGTGGCCGTCACTATCGCGGCCGGCCACGCCCTGGCCCTGTTCCCGGCCACCCGAGAGGGCGACACCGAACGGCCCGCCCATGCCGTCCGGCCCTTCCCGGGGGGCGGTGGCTCGGAGGCATTACCCGCCGCGGCCGCCCGAACCGGAGGCTAAGGGCAGGGCTCCCGCCCCAGGGTCCCAGGAGGACTTGCCTATTCCCGGTCACCCCGCCCACCCGCACGGGAGGGTAGCCCGGGCTTCCCCGGGCAAACCCACTCTCCGCCCCGTCCGCCAACGGGCCGCCCCGGCCCCGTCCTTCGCCCCCGAAACAGCGGCTCATCTCCTCCCGCCCCCCGTCCGTCCAGAGTCCGACCCCTGATGCCCGGGACCGGAGACACGCCTTACGTCGCGGTTCTCCTACTGGCCTCCCTCTCCATCCTGACCACCCTCGGGGGCGTGGCCCTGGCGCTGTACGCCGGCGGGCGGGACCGGGCCGTAGCCCTGGGTATCGGCTTCTCGGCGGGAATCATGCTGCTGGTCTCCCTGCTGGAGCTCATACCGGAGGCCGCTTGGAGCGCGGGGGTGGGAGTGGCGGGCCTGTCCTTCATTCTGGGAGTGGGGATCGTGGCCGCCCTCCACTGGGTGATCCCGCACACGCACCTGGTGGAGGAGAAGGGGATCTTCCGGCCGGATCTCCTGAGAACCGCCTATCTGGTGGCCTTCGGGCTCATCCTCCACGATGTGCCCGAGGGCTTCGCCATGGCGAACTCGTACCTCGCCTCACCCTCCCTGGGGGTTCTGGTGGCAGCGGCCATCGCCCTGCACAACCTGCCCGAGGAGTTCGCCATGGCGTTGCCCATCGTGGCCGCCCGTGCCCCCCGATTCCTGTTCCTGGCGGCCCTGCTCTCCGGGCTGGCCGAGCCCGCGGGGGCCCTGGCCGGGCTGGTGGCGGTCCATATCTATCCCGGGCTCAACGCGGCATTCATGGCCTTCGCGGCGGGGGCCATGGTATTCGTCTCCGTGCACGAGCTGCTCCCCATGGCCCGCCGCTACGGCCACACCCTCCTATTTTTCACCGGCGCCGGGGTGAGCGCCCTTGTCTACGGCCTCCTGACCGCCGCGCTCCCCGCCTGACCGTACCGCGGTGGGGCGCCCCCCACCCCGCTTGGTGCCCGCTCCCCTGGGGGCTCTGTGGGAAAACGGCGCCCTTTCGCCGCACCGACACCCCAGGCACATTGAAAGGAGTGCGCTCACCCCTTCCCGGAGCGAGGAATGCGGAGGGATGCCCAGGGTTGACGTGGTATTCAACAACCAACCCCTTCGCCCGGGATTGGAGACCTCCTGGGGCTTCGCCTGCCTGATCGAGGGTGCGGGGCAAGGCGGTCTGGACACCGAATAGGGGAGGGGCGAAATGACATCCATTGTGGAGAAAGGCGGCGGTTCCGCCGAGGGGATCAAGCTGCTCCTGTGCGAGAACCCCCTCCCACCCATCGATGAGGCCGTGGAGGCCGCCCGGGCCGAAGTGCCGCGCGGCAACTACTACACCGAGCCCTACTCGGCTCCCCTGCGGGAACAGATCGCGGCGGTCCTGGGGGTCCCCGAGCACCTGATCCACATGAACGCGGGCTCCGAGCTGATTCTTCGGCAGCTCTTCCAGCGCCTGGGCCGGCAGGTGCACCTGCTCACGCCCACCTACCCCCTCTTTCCCGAGATCGCCGAGCGTTACACGGAGACACGGCTCCTCCCCGAGGAGGATTTCCGGCTGAACCTGGCCGACCTGCGCATCCCCGAGGGGACCACCCTGGCCGTGATCGTCAACCCCAACAATCCCAATGGAGGGACCTTCGACACCGAGGCCCTGCCCGACCTGCTGGCCCGCCATCCGGACACTCGGTTTCTGGTGGACGAGGCGTTCATCGGCCTCGCCGGGCGAAGCGTGGCCCACCTGGTGCCCGAGCACGACAACCTCTTGGTCACCCGCACCCTGTCCAAGGCCCACAGCCTGGCCGGCTTCCGGGTCGGCTACGCCATCCTGCCCCCGGATCTGGCCGATGCCCTCAACGCCACCAACGACGCCTACCCGCTGACCCGCCCCAGCCAGGCGGCCGCCCTGGCCACCCTCCAGCACGAGGACCGGATCCGGGAGCGGGCGAACCGGCTGCGGGACTGGACCCAGGACCTGGCCCGGAACCTGGAGGGGCTGGGCGTGCGCGCCTATCCCACGGACACCTATTTCTTTTTGGCCGATTTCGCCCCGTATGACGCCGTGGACTTGGCCGCACGCTTGAAGGAGCGGGGGATCTTCATCAAAGCGCTGGGAGACCCCGCCCTGGGACCGGGCTTCATGCGGGTAACCACCGCCCGCCCCGAGGACAACGGGCGGGTCGTTCAAGCGCTGCGGGAACTGCTGTAGGGGAACGGGCAACTGGCCGCGGGGATCCTGGTGGCCGTGCTCATCGTGCGCTCCAAGTAGGGGCTTCCGTTCGGTCGCTTCTCCACCCCTAGCCTTCCGGGAGCTCTGGCGGGGCCATGCGGGGCCTGGGCGAGGAAAGGGCCCTGAGGAAGGCTTCCAGCGCGGCCCGCTCCTCCTCGCTCAACCCCAGCGGCTGGATCCGGGGGGAGAGATGCATGGAGCGCGCCTTGTCTTCCGCCGCGCCCACCGGGGCGTTCTGCCACCATCCCGCGTTGTACAGCTTCAGGAGCCCCTCCAGTTCCGGAACCAAGCCGTTGTGCATGTAAGGGGCCGTATGGGCGACCCCGCGCAGCGGCGCGGTGCGGAAAGCCCCGAAGTCTTCCCGGGCCCCTGTGACTGCGTATCGGCCCTGATCGTTGCCTACCCCGTAGAAGGAGGTGCCCATGTGGTGGTAGTACTCGTCCGTCAGGTTGGGCCCGTGGTGGCAATTCATGCAGCGCGCCTTGGTCCGGAACAGGTGCAGGCCCCGTAGCTGCTGGTCGTCCAGGGCGGTGCGGTCCCCCCGCATGAACCGGTCGAAGGGCGTGTGACGCATGGTCCGTGACCGTACAAAGGTTGCGATGGCACGCGTGACCTCCTGGATGCCAATCCGGTCGTCCCCGAAAACCTCGCGGAACTGGCGGCGATAGCCGTCAATGCCTGCGAGACGGGCGGTAACCTCTTCCGGATCCGCGGCCATCTCCACCGGGTTCGTCAGGCTACCCAGGGCCTGCTCCTCCAGCGTGTCGGCCCGTCCATCCCAGAACAGGCTCTCCAGGTACGCCGCGTTGAGGATGGTGGGTGCGCTTACCGATCCCCGCTGCCGGTCATGGCCGAAGGAGTACCTGCGCCCGTCGGCCCAGCCGAGCTCGGGGTCATGGCAGGAGGCGCAGGCGATCTGCCCGGAGGCCGAGAGGCGCGGGTCGAAGAAGAGCTGCTTCCCCAGCTCCTCCTTGGCGGGGGTATGGGGATTCGTGTCGGGAAAAGGAGGCTCGGGAAGCGGGCCCAGGGGCTCGGCCTGGACCTCCGCATCAATCTGCGGGGACGGCCACTCGGACTGGGGCTTCCCGTAGGCGGCCCGCAGCTCCGCCACGGAACGCCTCTCCCGGTCCGAGCTCCCGTCCGGAAGCCTATGCTCCGCTGCCACCGGAATCAGGCTCCCGACCGCTAGAGCGACAGCGACCCAAATTGCCCGCATACTTTACGGTGCACCCCCGTTCCCAGATCCAGCCCAACGCCACCCGTACCCTGGGACCGGACCCGTACCGACCCTTAGGGGGCCCACCGGTCCGCCCGGAAAGGCTGTCTCCATAAATGATAACGATAATGGTTTTCATTTATTGTTGGATAGGAAGGGGGCCACGTCAAGCTGGCCCTTGGACGGAAAGACCCTCGCGTCGTCGGAGGGCCATACTAGGCTGGAACCCCCCGGCACCGGCGCAGGCTGCGGGTGGCACAAGATGCGGGGAAAGCTGGTTGCACCAGAGGTGGGAGATCCTCAAAAATCGGAACGCCCAGCGTCCGGATGGCAGGTATCATCACCGTAGGCGCACAGACCCCTGCAGTGCCCCGGAGCGAGGCCCGGGACAGGCCGCCGATAATGCCTCATAGGCGGCGAAGCGCTTTCCCGGCCCAACATCGAGGAACAACCATGCCAGGAAGCACCCGTTCTCGTTACCGGCCCAAATGGGTGCCCTTGGTTCTGGGGGCAGCCTTACTGGGAGCAGGTGTCCAGACCCCGGCATGGGCGACACCCGCTCCTCCCAGCCTCAACGCCGATTCCTCCTTTCTCATGGCCATGAAATCGGGCCGGGTCCTGGCCAGCGAGCACGCCGAAAAGCGGATTGCGCCCGCCAGCCTGGCCAAGCTCATGACGGCCTACCTCACCTTCCAGGCCATGGAGGAAGGCGCCATCCGGCCCTCGGGCCGTGTCCGGATCCGGGAAGACACCTGGAGGATGTCGGGGTCTCAGATGTTTCTGGAGGCAGGGGAGCGGGTCTCGGTGGATAAACTCCTGCAGGGGCTGCTGGTGGCCGGGGCAATGACGCGGCCCAGGCCCTGGCGCGCCACCTGGCGGACACCGTCTCCAGCTTCGTAGGAATGATGAACCACCAGGCCGAAGCGCTGGGCATGGAAAACACCCATTTCACCAACCCAAGCGGGCTGGGAAACGCCGACCAGTACACCACCGCCCGGGATATGGGCATCCTTGCCCGGGCCCTGATCCGCGACTTCCCCCGGCACTATCCCCGCTTCCACCAGCGAAAGGTCACCCACAACGGGATCACCCAGCACAACCGCAACCGGCTCCCGGAGTATTCCGAAGGCGCCGACGGCCTGATAACCGGCCATGCCCCCGATGCGGGCTACCACCTAGTGGCCTCGGCCCAACGGGGAAAGACCCGTTTCCTGAGCGTACTGCTGGGGGCCGAAAGCGGCGAGGCCCGTTTCCAGGACGCGGTTGCGACCCTCGACTACGGGTTGCGGTACTTCGAGACCATCCCGGTCTACCAGGCCGGTCAGCCCGTCCGCGAGGTTCGGGTCTGGAAGGGGGCGGCCAACGAGGTGACCACAGGGCTCAACGCGGATCTGTTCCTCACCATTCCCAGGCACCGCAAGGATGCTTTGGACGTAAAGGCCGAGACCCGGGATCCATTGAGCGCCCCGATCGACCCCGGCGAGCGGGTAGGATGGCTCCAGGTGAGCCTGGACGGCGAGTCCCTGGCCCACCGGCCCCTGGTGACCCGGGATGGGGTGGCCTGGGGCGGCTGGCTCCGGTACGTGATGGACTCCGTGCAGCTGAAGTGGAACCGGTTCTGGCAGCGCCAACAGCGTAAGCTCCTGGCCCACGACAAGGAGACATCCGGAAACGAGCCCCAGGGCTAGCACCCGGCACGTGCAAAGGAAGGCCCCGGGTGGACCGGGTTTGCGAACCCGGGCCACCCGCCCATAAGGAACCAGCCATGGACCGGCAATCCGACCCGGCACCCCCCCATCCCGAGGCGCCCCACGCGCTCACCCCCCACACGGTACCGGAAGCCCTGGGCGTGGACCCGGAGCGGGGACTTTCGGAGGAAGAGGCGGAAAGGCGGCGACGGCGGTACGGACCCAACCGCCTCGCGGAGCGCCGGGCCACCCCCTGGTGGCGCCTGTTGTGGAACCAGCTGTCCAGCCTGGTGGTGCTCCTGCTGATCGGCGCGGGGGCGGCGGGCTTCCTGGTTGGCGAGGTGATCGAAGCCACGGCGATCCTGCTTGTGCTGGTGGTCAATACCCTCGTGGGCTTCGCCACGGAATACCAGGCCTCGCGCTCCATGGCGGCGCTGCGGCGGATGATAGGTACCATCGCGGAGGTGGAGCGGGGGGACCGCCGGGACGAGATCGACGCGGAAGGGCTGGTGCCGGGGGACATGGTCCGGGTGGAAGGGGGCGAGCATGTGCCGGCCGACCTGCGGATCCTGGAGGCGGAGGATCTGCAGGCGGAGGAGTCGGCCCTGACCGGGGAGAGCGAGGCGGTAACCAAGGGCCCGGAGCCGGTGGACCGGGACGCCCCGCTCGGCGACCGCACCAGCATGCTGTTCACCGGCACCACCGTGGTGGGAGGCTGGGCCCGGGGGGTGGTGGTGGCCACCGGCCCGCGGACGGAGATGGGCCGCGTCGCCGACCTCGCGGGGTCCATCGAGCGGGGCAAGGCCCCGCTGCAGGAAGGCCTGGACCAGCTGAGCCGCCGCCTGGCGCTCCTCGTGGTGATCGGGGCCGGGGTCCTGGTGGGGATCGGGCTGCTTCAGGGGCGGCCCCTGAACGAGGTGGTGGAGGTGGCGGTGGCCCTGGCCATCGCCGTCGTACCCGAGGGGCTTCCGGCGGTGGCCACGCTGACCCTGGCGGTGGGCATGCGGCGCATGGCTGCGGAAAACGCCTTGGTGCGGCGGCTCCCGGCGGTGGAGACCCTGGGCTCCACCACGGTGGTGTGCTCCGACAAGACCGGCACCCTGACCCGCAACGAGATGGCGGTGACGGAGGTCGCCCTGGGCCGCCGGGGCGACCCGGACCTATTGTGGCGTGCCGCCGTGCTGTGCAACGACGCCGACGTGGACCCGGACGGCAATCCGGTGGGGGACCCCACGGAAGTGGCCCTTCTCCACGGGGCCGCCGAGCACGGCCTGGATTGGCGCCGGCTGCGCGAGGAGCACGAGCGGGAGCGCGAGGCCCCCTTCAGCTCCGAGACCAAGCGCATGGCGGTGGTGATCGGCGATCGCGTGTACATCAAGGGGGCGCCCGAGGTCCTGATCGACCGGGAACGGGAGCCGGAGCTGGCCGAGACCGCCGAGCGCATGGCCGGGAGGGGCCTGCGCACCCTCGCCGTGGCCACCCGCCAGGCCCCTGCCCAGCCCCTATCCGACGAGGAGCTGTTCGCGGACCTCAAGATGCTTGGGGTGGTGGGCATGCAGGACCCGCCGCGGGAGACGGCGGTGCGCGCGGTAAAGGCCATGCACGATGCCGGCATCCGCACGGTTATGATCACCGGGGACCGTGCCGACACCGCCGCCGCCATCGCCAACCAGATGGGCCTGTCGCGGGGCGGCGTGGCCCATGGCCGGGACCTGGCGCGCACCACGGATCAGGAGTTGGCGGAAGCGGTGGCCGATACGGACGTGTACGCCCGGGTGGATCCGGAGCACAAGCTCCGCCTCATCGAGGCCCTGCAGAGCACCGGGGAGGTGGTGGCGGTCACCGGCGACGGCGTCAACGACGCGCCCGCCCTCATCCAGGCGGACGTTGGCGTTGCCATGGGCTCCGGGACGGATGTGGCCCGCGACGCCGCCGACATCATCCTCCTCGACGACGAATACGGCACCATCGAGGCCGCGGTGGAGGAAGGGCGGCGCATCTTCGCCAACATCAGGCGCTTCGGGCAGTTCCTCTTCTCCTGGCACGTGGCCGAGGTGGGCGTGATCACCAGCTCCATCGCCGCCGGCTTCGCCCCGCCCCTGACCGGCCTTATGATCCTGTGGAACAACCTGGTCATCGACGTCCTCCCCTCCTTCGCCCTGGCCCTGGAGCCCAGCCGCCGGGACGTCATGCGCCAGCCGCCCCGCGACCCCAGGGAGCCGGTCATCAGCCGGGAAGTGGTCCAGCGCATCCTGACCCAGGCGGCCCTGGTGGCCGGGGTGGGCCTGACCGCCTTCGGGGCCGGGGCCGGCCCGCTCGCCCTGGGGACGGAAGGGGCCCAGACCATGACCTTCGTGGCCATGTCTCTGGGGCAGGTGCTGGCGGTGTTCAATGCCCGCGCGGAGCGGGGCTCGGGCTTCCGCGGGGCCTTCCGCAATCCCTGGCTCTGGGGGGCGTTGGCCCTGACCGCCCTCCTGGAGACGGCGGCGCTGGGCGTGCCCGCCCTCGCCGAGGTGCTTGGCCTTACCGCCCTTCCTCCGGCGGGCTGGGCCCTCGCCGCCGGCCTCGGTCTTCTGCCCGTGGGGCTCACCCAGACGTTCCGGATCCTGCGCTCCTGAGATCCGGGAGGACCGAACCCGGAAAGAGGCCGTCACGGAGGGCTGGGGTGACCTGCCCCCGTTTTTAGGACCACTTCCTACTTAGTTGAACCCAGGGGTTATTCGGCCATATCCGGCTCGTCGGCAGTTGCTTTCCGCTCCTGAC
>NZ_JBKGZG010000032.1:0-29205 GCF_046545655.1 Thiohalorhabdus sp.
CCAAGGAGAAGTTTGAGCGCACCAAGCCGCACGTGAACGTGGGCACCATTGGTCACGTGGACCACGGGAAGACCACCCTGACGGCGGCCATGACCAAGGTTCTGTCCTCGGAATACGGCGGCGAGAGCCGGGAGTTCACGGACATCGACAACGCCCCCGAGGAGCGCGAGCGGGGCATCACCATCGCCACGGCGCACGTGGAGTACGAGACCTCCAACCGGCACTACGCGCACGTGGACTGCCCCGGGCACGCCGACTACGTGAAGAACATGATCACCGGCGCGGCGCAGATGGACGGCGCCATCCTGGTGGTCTCCGCGGCGGACGGCCCGATGCCGCAGACCCGGGAGCACATCCTGCTGGCGCGCCAGGTGGGCGTGCCGCAGATCGTGGTGTTCCTGAACAAGGCCGACATGGTGGACGACGAGGAGCTGCTCGAGCTCGTCGAGATGGAGGTCCGGGAGCTGCTCGACGAGTACGACTTCGCCGGGGACGAGACCCCGGTGATCGTTGGCTCCGCCCTGAAGGCCCTGGAGGGCGACACCGGCGAGCACGGCGAGGCCGCCATCAACAAGCTCGCCGAGGCCATGGACGAGTACATCCCGACCCCCGAGCGCCCGGTGGACCAGGACTTCCTGATGCCCATCGAGGACGTTTTCTCCATCTCCGGCCGAGGCACCGTGGTGACCGGCCGCGTGGAGCGGGGCAAGGTCCACACCGGCGACGAAGTGGAGATCGTCGGCCTCAAGGACACCCAGAAGACCACCGTCACCGGCGTCGAGATGTTCCGCAAGCTGCTCGACGAAGGCGAGGCGGGGGACAACGTGGGCTGCCTGCTGCGGGGCATCAAGCGCGAGGACGTGGAGCGCGGCCAGGTGCTGGCCAAGCCCGGCTCCATCACCCCGCACACCAAGTTCAAGGCCGAGGTCTACGTCCTGAAGAAGGAAGAGGGCGGCCGCCACACGCCGTTCTTCCAGGGCTACCGGCCGCAGTTCTACTTCCGGACCACGGACGTCACCGGCACGGTGGAGCTCCCCGAGGGCACGGAGATGGTGATGCCGGGCGACAACGTGACCATTTCCGTTGAGCTGATCGCGCCCATCGCCATGGAGGACGGCCTGCGCTTCGCCATCCGCGAGGGCGGCCGGACCGTGGGCGCCGGCGTGGTCGCCGAGATCCTGGAGTAAATTCCATTATGGCCGTCGTGAAACAGCAAAAGATCCGCATCCGCCTCAAGGCCTACGACCACAAGCTTCTGGACCATTCGGCAGCGGAAATCGTCAATACGGCCAAGCGTACCGGGGCCCGCGTGCAAGGCCCCGTTCCGCTTCCCACACGCGTGGAGAAGTTCACCGTCCTGCGGTCGCCGCATGTGGACAAGCGCGGCATGGACCAGTTCGAGTGCCGCACCCACAAGCGCCTGCTCGACATCGTGGACCCCACCGATCAGACGGTGGACGCCCTGATGAAGCTGGACCTGGCGGCCGGCGTCGACGTTCAGATCAAGCTCTAGCGGGATCAGCTCATGGCTATCGGTGTAATCGGAAAGAAGATCGGGATGTCGCGCGTGTTCACCGAGTCGGGGGAAAGCGTTCCCGTAACGGTGATCGAGGTGACCCCCAATCGGGTCACCCAGGTGAAGGACCCCGAACGGGACGGGTATTCGGCGGTGCAGGTGACCGTCGGCGAGCGCAAGCCGCATCGCACGCCCAAGCCCCTGGCCGGCCACGCGGCCAAGGCCGGGGTCGCCCCGGGCCGTGTCGCCCGGGAGTTCCGCCCCGCCGAAGGGGAGGAGCTGCCCGAGGTCGGCGGGAGCCTGGAGCTGGACCGCTTCGAATCGGGCCAGCGCGTGGACATCACCGGCATCACCAAGGGTCGGGGCTACGCCGGCACGATGAAGCGGTGGAACTTCGGTGGCGGCCCCGCCAGCCACGGTGCCCACAAGATCCATCGCAAGCCCGGGTCCATCGGCCAGATGCAGGATCCCGGCCGGGTGTTCAAGGGCAAGAAGATGTCCGGGCAGATGGGCGGGCGCAAGGCCACCCAGCAGAATCTGGAAGTGGTCCGGGTGGACACGGAACGCAACGTCCTGCTCGTGCGGGGTGCGATCCCCGGCGCCAAGGACTCCGACGTCCTCGTCCGCCCGTCCGTCAAGGCGTAGTTTTCCGAAGGGGTCGGTACCCGGCCCCTTCCCGGAGAGAACAGGAAATTCAGCGCTAACGCCGGGAGGTGGTCCTTACCTGGGGGGTGCGCCGTCCGAGCGGCCGCACGAACCCACACCAGCCCCGGTAGGGAACAGGCGCGTACCTGGACCGGCTTGTTGCCGGGGGCCGCGCCTTCGTGAACCGAAGCCGAAAACCCCGGTGATTACGGCGGGCTGAAAGGGAAAACCATGCAGATCCCAGTGAAGACCCCTGCGAACGAAGACAAGGGCACGGCCCAGCTGGCCGACGAGGTCTTCGGCGTCCCCTTCCGTGAGGGGCTGGTCCATCAGGTGGTCCAGGCCACCCTGGCCGGCCAACGGACCGGGAACCACGACACCAAGACCCGCGGCGAGGTTGCCGGCGGCGGGCGCAAGCCCTGGCGCCAAAAGGGTACCGGGCGCGCCCGGGCCGGTACCATCCGCAGTCCGCTGTGGCGGGGCGGCGGTACGGTGTTCGGCCCGACGCCGCGCTCCTACGCCCAGAAGGTCAACAAGAAGATGCGTCAGGGCGCGATTCGGTCCCTGCTCTCCGAGCTTGCCCGCCGCGAGGAGCTCCTCGTGGTGGAGGATCTCGGGGTGCAGGAAGGCAAGACCCGGGAGCTGGCCAGTACGCTGAAGGCCCTGGGGGCCTTGGACGCCCTGGTCATCACCCCCTCCGGCGATGAGCAGGTCGCTCGCGCCGGCCGCAACCTGCCGCGGGCGGACGTGATGCCGAGCAACCAAGTCGGGGCCCTCGCCCTGGTGTCGCACGCCAAGGTGGTGACCACCGAGAGTGCCCTGCGCGAGCTGGAGGAACGCCTCTCATGAACCACGAACGGCTGACCCAGGTGCTGCGTGCGCCCATCGTCACCGAGAAATCCACCCGGCTCCGCGCGGAGGGCAACCAGATCGCCTTCGTGGTGGCGCCCGACGCCACCAAGCGCGAGATCAAGAAGGCCGTGGAAGACCGCTTCGGGGTCGATGTGGAGAACGTCCGGACCGCCAACGTGAAGGGCAAGCCCAAGCGTTTCGGTCGCATCCAAGGGCGCCGGAAGGATTGGAAGAAGGCCTACGTCCGCCTCCGAGAGGGCCAGGACATCGACTTCTTCGGCGCGGAATAAGGGTAGGAGCCTCGAATGCCGACCAAGAAACGCAAACCCACCTCTCCCGGGAGCCGCTACCGGATTACGGTGCTGCAGCCGGAGCTCCACAAGGGAGAGCCGGAAAAGAGCCTCATCGCAAAGAAGACCCGGACCGACGGCCGCAACGACGACGGCCGGATCTCGGTTCGGCGGCGGGGTGGTGCGCACAAGCGCCGGCTGCGCATTGTCGACTTCAAGCGGGACAAGGACGGCATTCCGGGGCGGATCGAACGCCTGGAATACGACCCGAACCGTAGCGCGCATCTGGCTCTGGTGGTGTACGCCGACGGCGAAAAGCGTTATATTATTGCGCCTCGCAACATCAAGGTGGGCGACCAGATCCAGTCTGGCGAGGAAGCGCCCATCCGCCCGGCCAATTGCTTACCGATCCGGAACATCCCTACCGGGACGGTAATCCATAACGTCGAGCTCAAGCCCGGCAAGGGCGGCCAGATCGCCCGCTCCGCCGGTGCCAGCGCCCAGCTGCTCGCCCGCGAGGGCCGGGAGGCCCAGGTTCGCATGGCCTCCGGCGAGGTTCGTCGCGTGAGCGTTGACTGCCGTGCCGTGATCGGCGAGGTGGGCAACTCGGATCACGCCAACCAGGTTCTGGGGAAGGCGGGCGCGAGCCGCTGGCGGGGACGCCGCCCCAAGGTGCGGGGCGTCTCCATGAACCCGGTTGATCACCCCCATGGGGGCGGCGAGGGCCACACCAAGGGTGGGCGGCACCCGGTTACCCCGTGGGGCCAGCCCACCAAGGGCCACCGTACCCGGAACAACAAGCGCACGGAAAAGCTGATCGTCCGTCGCCGGAAGAAGAAGTAGGCCCGCGCGGCAAGAGGGAGCGTATCGATGCCTCGTTCAATCAAGAAGGGGCCCTTCGTCGACGACCACCTTCAGAAGAAGGTGGAAGCGGCCTCGGCGGGGGGCGACAAGAAGCCGATCAAGACCTGGTCGCGGCGCTCGACCATCACGCCGGAGATGATTGGTCTGACCATCGCCGTCCATAACGGCCGCCAGCACATCCCGGTGGCCGTCAACGAGAACATGGTCGGCCACAAGCTCGGGGAGTTTGCCCCTACCCGCAACTTCCGGGGGCACAAAGTGGACAAGAAGGCGCGTCGGTAATGAGTGAAGAAAAGCTGGAAGCACGGGCCATAACGCGGTCGGTGCGGCTTTCTCCGCGCAAGACCCGGCTGGTGGTGGACCAGATCCGGGGCAAGCCCGTCGAGCAGGCCCTGGAGTATCTGACCTTCGAGCGGCGGAAACCGGCTCACTACGTCCGCAAGACCCTGGACTCCGCCATCTCGAACGCCGAGCACAACGAGGGGCTGGACGTGGACCAGCTCGTGGTCAAGGAAGCGTTCGTGGACGAGGGCCCGAGCCTGAAGCGGTTCCGGCCCCGGGCGATGGGGCGGGCCACCATGATCCAGAAGCCCACCAGCCACATCACCATCGTGGTGGCGCAGGCATAAAGGGACGCACGCTATGGGACAGAAAGTCCACCCGATCGGGATGCGCCTGGGGATCGTCAAGAACTGGGATTCCCGCTGGCTGGCGGAGCGGAAGGAGTACTCCGACCAGCTCGCCGAAGACATCCGGATCCGCAACTTCATCGAGGACCGGCTTCGCCACGCCGCCGTCTCTAAGGTGGTGATCGAGCGCCCGGCCCGGAACGCCCGGATCAGCATCTACACCGCCCGCCCGGGGATGGTGATCGGCAAGAAGGGCGAGGACATCGAGAAGCTGCGCCGGGAGGTGCAGAAGCTCTCCTCGGAGCAGATCCACATCAATATCGAGGAGATCCGCAAGCCCGAGACCGAGGCCATGCTGGTGGCGGAGAACGTCGCCCAGCAGCTCGAGCGGCGGGTCTCCTTCCGGCGGGCCATGAAGCGTGCCGTGGGCAACGCCATGCGGCTGGGCGCCCAGGGCATCAAGATCTCCGCCGGCGGCCGGCTCGGCGGCGCCGAGATCGCCCGCACCGAATGGTACCGGGAAGGCCGCGTGCCGCTGCACACCCTTCGCGCCGACATCGACTACGGTCTGGCCGAGGCCAAGACCACCTACGGCGTGATCGGCGTGAAGGTGTGGATCTTCAAGGGCGAGGTGCTCGAGGAGCAGGAAGCCTCCGCGTCCACCTCCGCTCAGGCCCAGGCCGGCTAGGCGCACTGGAGAAGAGGCCATGCTACAGCCGAACAAGACCAAGTATCGGAAGCAGCAGAAGGGGCGCAACCGCGGCCTGGCTTACCGGGGCGACAAGATCAGCTTCGGGTCCTACGCGCTGAAGGCCACCGGACGGGGCCGCATCACCAGCCGCCAGATCGAGGCCGCCCGTATCGCAATCACCCGGCACATCAAGCGGCGGGGCAAGGTCTGGATCCGGGTGTTCCCCGACAAGCCCGTCTCCAAGAAGCCCGCCGAGGTTCGCATGGGCAAGGGCAAGGGCAACCCGGAGTTCTGGGTGGCCCAGGTGCAGCCGGGCCGGATCCTCTACGAGCTGGAGGGGGTCCCCGAGGACATCGCCCAGGAGGCCATGCGGCGGGCCTCGGCCAAGCTCCCCTTCAAGACCCGGTTCGTCAGCCGCGGCGGCGGCAACTAGGAGGCGGTGATGGCGAGCAAAGCGGAGGACATTCGGAACCTGAGCGCGGAAGAGCGGGCGCAGAAGCTCAAGGACCTTCGGGACGAGCAGTTCAACCTGCGCTTCCAGCACAGCACTGGTCAACTGGAGAACACGGCCCGGATGCGCCAGGTTCGCCGGGAGATCGCCCAGGTCAAGACGGTTATGAACGAACAGGTCGAGGCGGCGGAATAACATGGCTCAGGAAACCCGTAAGCGCCGGATGAATGGCGTCGTGGTCAGCAACAAGGGCGAGAAGACCGCCGTGGTCCGCGTGAATTACCGGCGGCCGGACGAGCTCTACGGTAAGTATGTGCGGCGTTCCACCAAGCTTCATGTCCACGACCCGGAGAACACCTGCCAGGAAGGGGACTTCGTGACCGTCGAGGAGGCCCGGCGGGTCTCCAAGAACAAGGCCTGGCGTCTCGTGGAAGTCGTGGAGAAGGCCGTACAGGTCTAGGCCGCGCCGAGCCCTGAGGGGAGATAGCTAATGATTCAGATGCAAACCCGTCTAGGGATTGCCGACAACAGCGGGGCCCGCGAGGTACAGGCCATCAAAGTGCTCGGCGGCTCCAAGCGGCGATTCGCGAACATCGGCGATGTGATCAAGGTGACCGTTAAGGAGGCCGCCCCCCGTGGCCGCGTCAAGAAGGGCGGGGTCTACAACGCGGTGGTGGTTCGCTCCGCGAAGGGCGTGCGGCGGCAGGATGGCTCCGTGATCCGGTTCGACCGGAACGCGGCGGTTCTGCTCAACGACTCCCTCGAGCCCATCGGAACCCGGATCTTCGGTCCGGTGACCCGGGAGCTCCGTTCCAAGAACTTCATGAAGATCATTTCCCTGGCCCCGGAAGTCCTGTAAAGCCCGCGGGAGAGTGGCAGATGCAAAGAATCAAGAAAGGCGACGATGTGGTCGTCCGTAGCGGGAAGGACGCCGGCAAGCGCGGCACCGTTCAACGGGTTCTCCCCCGGGACAACCGGGTGGTGGTCGCCAACGCGAACATGGTGAAGCGGCACGTCCGGCCCAACCCGCAGGCAGGGATCGCGGGGGGGATCCAGGAGCGGGAGGCCGCCTTGGAGCTGTCCAAGGTGAACCCCTTCTGCCGGACCTGTAACAAGGGTGTCCGGATCGGATTCAAGACCCTCGAGGATGGTCGCAAGGTACGGGTGTGCCGTTCCTGCGGCGAGGCATTGGACAGTTAGGAGTGTCGGCGATGCAAGCCCGGTTGCAGCAGCGCTACAAGGAGGAGCTCGCTCCCCGGCTGTTGAAGGAGTTCGGCTACGCCAGCCCCATGCAGGTCCCCCGGCTGGAGAAGATCACCATCAACATGGGGGTCGGGGATGCCGCGCGGGACCGCTCCGCTCTGGATAACGCCATGGAGGAGCTGGCCGCCGTAACCGGCCAGAAGCCCATGGTCACGCGGGCGCGGAAGTCCGTGGCCGGTTTCAAGATCCGGGCTGGCATGCCGGTGGGGTGCAAGGTCACGCTGCGGCGCGAGCGGATGTACGAGTTCCTCGAGCGCTTCATTCAGGTGGCCTTGCCCCGGATCCGCGATTTCCGCGGCCTCAACGGCAATTCCTTCGACGGCCAGGGCAATTACGCCATGGGCGTGACCGAACAGATCATCTTCCCCGAGGTGGATTACGAGAAGATCGATCGCGTCCGGGGAATGGACATCATCTTTTCCACGACGGCACCCACCGACGAGGAAGCCAAAGCCCTCCTCGACGGCTTCGGGATGCCGTTCCGGAACTAGGCAAGAAGTGAGGTAGGCCGTGCCACGGAAATCGTTAATCGCCAAGGCCAAGCGCAAGCAGAAATTCACGGTGCGGGAGTACAACCGCTGCAACAACTGCGGTCGTGCGCGCGGCTATTATCGCAAGTTCGGACTGTGCCGGCTCTGCCTCCGGAAGCACGCCCTGAAGGGCGAGGTTCCGGGCGTGACGAAGTCCAGCTGGTAGTGGGGGCTGAGCAATGAGCATGACCGACCCTATCGCCGACATGCTGACCCGGATCCGCAACGGGCAGATGGCCGAGAAGCATTCGGTCAGCATGCCGGCCTCGAAGCTGAAAACCGCCGTCGCCCGCATCCTTCAGGAAGAAGGGTTCATTGCCGGCCATGAGGAGCACGACGAGGGCAACGGGAAGCGTACCCTGACCGTCGAGCTGAAGTACTTCAACGGCGAGCCGGTGATCACCCACCTTCAGCGGGCCAGCCGCCCCGGTCTCCGCCGCTACGCCGGCGCCGACGAGATCCCGAAGGTGCTGCGCGGCCTCGGGGTGGTGATCCTCACTACGTCCAAGGGCGTGATGACCGATCGCCAGGCTCGGGCCGAGAACATCGGCGGCGAGCTACTCTGCACCGTCTACTGAGGGGAACGGACCCATGTCCCGTATCGCAAATGCCCCCGTGCGGGTCCCGGAAAAGGTCGAGGTCACCATCGAGCCCGAAACCATCCGAGTGACGGGCCCCCAGGGCGAGCTGGAGCAGCCCGTGCACCCACGGGTCCGGATTGAGGAAGAGGAAGGCGCCCTGCGCTTCCGCCCTACCGACAGCTCCCGGAAGTCCGTGGCCTTCGCGGGTACCATGCGCTCCCTGGTGAACAACATGGTCACCGGCGTAAGCGAGGGCTTCGAGCGGCGCCTGGAGATCAACGGAGTTGGGTACCGGGCGGACGCCAAGGGGCAGACGCTCAACCTGCAGCTTGGCTTTTCCCATCCGGTGGCCTACGAGATCCCGGAAGGGGTGTCCGTCGCCGTGGAGGGCAATGCCGTCGTGGTTCGCGGGGCGAGCAAGGAGGCCGTCGGTCAGGTGGCCGCCGACATTCGCAGCTTCCGTCCGCCCGAGCCGTACAAGGGCAAGGGGATTCGCCTTGCGGATGAGCGCATTATCCGCAAAGAAGCCAAGAAGAAGTAGGCGGAGCCATGAGCAAGATCACGAAGAATCATCGCAGGCAACGGCGCGCCCGCAAGGCCCGCGCGAAGATCCGCGAACAGGGCAAGGCCCGCCTGGCGGTCTTCCGGTCCTCGAAGCACATCTACGCGCAGATCATTGACGACCAGCAGGGCCACACGCTGGCCAGCGCCTCCACCGTGGACAAAGAGCTGGCCAAGGACCTATCCCAAAGCGGCAACGTGGAGGCCGCCAAAAAGGTGGGCGCGACGCTGGCCGAGCGTGCCAAGCAGGCCGGGGTCGGCGATGTGGCCTTCGACCGGGGCGGGTTCCAGTACCACGGCCGGGTCAAGGCCCTCGCCGAGGCCGCGCGCGAGAACGGCCTGAAGTTCTAGAAAAGGAGACGGTTGTGGCAGGCGCGAATCCAAAAGCCGATACCCCGGCGGACGATCTGCAGGAAAAGCTGGTCAACATCAACCGCGTGGCCAAAGCCGTCAAGGGCGGTCGCCAGTTCGGTTTCGCCGCCCTCGCGGTGGTCGGCGACGGCGAGGGCAAGGTGGGCTTCGGCCGGGGCAAGGCCCGGGAGGTGCCGGACGGCATCTCCAAGGCCATGGACCAGGCCCGCAAGCACATGCGGCACTATCCCCTGCACGGGGACACCCTCTTCCACACGGTGGAGGGCACCCACGCCGGCGCCCGCGTCCTTCTCAAGCCCGCGAGCCCGGGTACTGGCATCATCGCCGGCGGACCGGTCCGCGCCGTTATGGAGGTTATGGGGATCAAGGACGTGCTGGCCAAGTCCCTGGGATCCTCCAACCCGGTGAACGTGGTGCGGGCCACCTTCGACGCCCTGGACCAGATGGTCAGCCCGGACCAGATGGCCGCCAAGCGGGGCAAGCCCGTGGACGAGATCTGGAGCTAGAGACGATGGCAGGTACCATCCGGATAACCCTAACCAAGAGCCCCATCGGCTCGAAGCAGAAGCACCGCGCCACCCTCCGTGGGCTGGGCCTGCGCCGGATGAACCATACCGTGGAGCGGGAGGACACCCCGCAGGTCCGCGGCATGGTCCGCGCGGTCGCCCACCTCGTGCGAGTCGAGGAGCCAGCATGAAGATCAACGAGCTGAAGCCGGCCCCGGGAAGCCGCAAGCCGCGCAAGCGGGTGGGTCGCGGGGAATCCTCCGGCTGGGGTAAGACCTCCGCCAAGGGGCACAAGGGCCAAAAGGCCCGTTCGGGTGGCTCCATCAAGGCGGGGTTCGAGGGCGGCCAGATGCCCCTGCAACGGCGCTTGCCCAAGCGGGGCTTCCACAACCGCTTCGCCGAACGGTACGCCGAGATTCGGCTGGACCACCTGAACGCCTTCGAGGACGGGGCCGAGATCACCGAGGAGGCCCTGCGGCAGGCCGGGATCATGAAAGGCGCCGACCGTTGGGCCAAGCTCCTCGGGTCCGGGAACCTGGAACGCCGGGTGACGGTGAAGCTGACCAAGGTCACCGGGGGCGCCCGTAAGGCGGTGGAGGCCGCCGGCGGGACCGTGGTGGAGGGCTAAGGCCCTCCCCGCCCGGAGCCGGCGGGCCGGGCCAAAACGCCCGGCGGCCGCTCACCGTTGGTCCTTCGGAAACGGGCTACCAGCGCTGGAATTCCTCATGAACAAGGCGGTATAAGCCATGGCAGTCGGGAGCAGCCTCGGCGGGCTCGCCCAGGTCGGGAACCTGACCAAGGTCGATGAGCTCAAGCGGCGCATTCTGTTCGTCCTCGGCGCCCTGATCGTCTACCGAATCGGCGCGCACATCCCCACTCCGGGTATCGACCCCGACGCGCTGGCGAATTTCTTCAGCCAGCAGGAAGGCTCGATGCTCGGGCTGTTCGACATGTTCTCCGGTGGCGCCTTATCACGGCTGACGGTGTTCGCCCTCGGCATCATGCCGTACATCTCCGCCTCCATCATCCTCCAGCTGGGGACGGTGGTCTCCCCGAAGCTTGAGCAGCTGAAGAAGGAGGGGGAAGCCGGGCGGCGGAAGATCAACGTCTATACCCGTTACTTGACGGTGGCCCTGGCAACCTTCCAGGGGCTGGGCGTTTCCATCGCCCTGGAGTCCATGGAATCCGGTGGCAGTCAGGTAGTCCTGGATCCGGGCTGGGGCTTCCGCGTCACCACGGTGATCACCCTGGTGGCCGGTACTACTTTCTTGATGTGGCTGGGCGAGCGGATCACCGAGAAGGGCATCGGCAACGGCATCTCGCTGATCATCTTCGCCGCCATCGTGTCGGGCTTGCCATCGGCCCTGTACGGCACCCTGGAGCTGGCCCGTACCGGCGAGTTCCAGCCGCTGTTCGTTCTGTTTTTGTTGGTGATGGCCCTGGCGGTGACTGGGTTCATTGTTTTCATGGAACGCGCGCAGCGCCGGATCACCATTCAGTATGCCAAGCGCCAGGTGGGGCAGAAGATGTTCGGCGGGCAGAGCACTCATCTGCCCCTCAAGGTGAACATGGCCGGGGTGATCCCCCCCATCTTCGCCTCGAGCATCATCCTGTTCCCGGTGACCGCGGCCAACTGGTTCGGGACCTCGGAGGGCATGGGCTGGCTGCAGCGGGCCGCGGAGGCCATCTCCCCCGGCCAGCCGCTGTATGTGGTGCTGTACTCCATCGCCATCATCTTCTTCTGCTTCTTCTATACGGCCATCGTTTTCAATCCGCGGGACACGGCCGATAACCTGAAGAAGTCCGGCGGCTTCATCCCGGGTATTCGCCCCGGCGAGCAGACGGCCAACTACGTGGATCGGGTGCTGACCCGGCTGACTTTCTTCGGCGCCCTGTACGTGACCGCCGTGTGCCTGCTGCCCGAGTTCCTGATCGTGAATTGGAACGTTCCCTTCTACTTCGGCGGGACGTCCCTGCTGATCATCGTGGCGGTGACCATGGACACCGCCAACCAGATCCAATCCCATCTTGTCTCCCATCAGTACGAGGGCCTGATGCGGAAGGCGCGACTGAAAGGTGGTCGAGGCTGATGACCCGATTGGTCCTACTTGGCCCTCCGGGGGCCGGAAAGGGTACCCAGGGGCAGATGCTCTCCCAGCGACTGGGAATCCCCCAGATCGCCACGGGCGACATCCTTCGCAACGCGGTGGCCACCGGCACCGACATCGGGCGGAAGGCGAAATCCTACATGGACGCCGGGGACCTCGTTCCCGACGAGATCATGGTGGAGATCATCCGCGAACGCCTCCAGGAGGCCGACGCCCGGAACGGCTACATCCTGGATGGCTTCCCCCGCACCGTGGCCCAGGCCGAGGCCCTCGACGAGATGCTGGAGGCCATCGGCCAACGACTCGACCTCGTCGTCCACGTGGATGTGGAGAACGAGACGCTTGTGGAGCGGCTTTCCGGCCGGCTGATCTGCCGGGATTGCGGTGCCACCTATCACGTCCGCTTCCATCCGCCCGCCAAGGACCGGGTGTGCGATGAATGCGGGGGCGAGCTGTATCAGCGGGAGGACGACAAGGAGGAAACCGTCCGCTCGCGCCTGGAGGTCTTCGCCGAGCGCACCCAGCCCCTGGTGGACTATTACCGTCAACAGGGCATCTACCACAAGGTGGACGGGGACCGGGAGCCCGAGACCGTGCTTGGCGACATCCTTCGGCTCACTGAGGCAGGGTAACGAGGACGTATGGCCAAGGAAGACACCATCGAGATGCAGGGCGAGATCGTCGAGACCCTGCCCAACGCCACCTTCCGGGTGGAGTTAGAGAACGGGCACGAGGTGATCGCCCACATCTCCGGAAAGATGCGGAAGAACTACATCCGGATCCTGCCCGGGGACAAGGTGACCGTGGAGCTCACCCCCTACGACCTAAACCGGGGCAGGATCACTTACCGGGCGAAATGATCCGGACGCGAGGCCGGTCGGGACTGAGGAGAGATACCATGAAAGTGCGTGCGTCGGTTAAGCCGATCTGTCGGAACTGCCGTGTCATCAAGCGGAAGGGCCGAGTCCGGATCATCTGCTCCGATCCGCGGCATAAGCAGCGGCAAGGTTGACCGCAGAGCGGTTGCTGGCCTAAAATTCATTCTTTTCCCTCCGCCAACCCGGCGGGGCGGATGGATATGTAGCGAATACGAGGAATACCTATGGCCCGCATTGCAGGTGTCAATATCCCCGTGCGCAAGCGGGTGGAGATTGCCCTGACCTACATCTATGGGATAGGTCACACCCGAGCGAAGGAAATCTGCCAGCAGGCCGGGGTGGACCCTTCCACGCGCGTCAAGGATCTCACCGACAGCGAAGAGGTGGCGATCCGGGACGCGGTGAACGGGTACACCGTGGAGGGCGACCTGCGCCGCGAGGTGACCATGAACATCAAGCGCCTCCGGGATATTGGCAGCTACCGGGGAATCCGGCACCGGCGAGGCCTGCCCGTTCGGGGTCAGAACACCAAGAACAATGCGCGCACCCGGAAGGGCCCGCGCAAGCCGATCAACCGCTAGTGCGGCCAGCACAGAGGCAGTGAACGGGAAATGGCAAAGCAACAGCGCCGCGCCACGCGCACGAAGAAGAAGGTCAAAAAGAACGTAGCCGAGGGGGTGGCCCACATCCAGGCCACCTTCAACAACACCCTGGTGAACATCTCCGACCGGCAGGGCAATACCCTTTGCTGGTCCACGCCGGGGGCCACCGGGTTCAAGGGGTCGCGGAAGAGCACGCCCTTCGCCGCCCAGGTGGCCGCGGAGCAGGCCGCCAGGGTGGCGCAGGAGCACGGGATCCAGAGTCTGGATGTGGAGGTGAAGGGACCGGGACCGGGCCGGGAGTCGGCCGTTCGCTCCCTGCACGCGGCGGGCATCAAGATCACCAGCATCCGCGACGTGACGCCCCTGCCCCACAACGGTTGCCGGCCGCCGAAGAAGCGTCGGGTGTAACCAAACAACGAGGGTGTGGAGTTAGCCTTGGCGAAATATACCGGTCCCAAATGCCGCATCTGCCGTCGGGAGGGCGAGAAGCTCTACCTGAAGGGCGAGAAGTGCTACACCGACAAGTGCGCCATCGAGAAGCGCCCCTATCCGCCGGGGGAGGCGGGCCAAAGCCGCCGCCGGCAGTCGGAGTTCGGCCTCCAGCTGCGTGAGAAGCAGAAGGTCCGCCGCACCTACGGCCTCATGGAAGACCAGTTCCGGCGGGTGTACAAGGAGGCCGCCCGGCGCAAGGGCAACACCGGCGAGCTGCTCTTGCAGCTGCTGGAGCGTCGGCTGGACAACATCGTCTACCGGATGGGCTTCGCCAATTCCCGCGCCGAGGCGCGTCAGGTGATCCGGCACAACCAGGTCCAGGTGAACGGCGGGCGGGTCAACATCCCCTCCTACCAGGTCAACGCCGGCGACGAGATCGCCGTGGCGGAAGGGGCGCGCCAGCAGGGCCGCGTCCAGGCCGCCGGCCAGCGGGCCGAGGACCTGGGGCGGCCCGAGTGGCTGCAGGTGGACGCCGGCAACTTCAAGGGCACGGTCAAGTCCATCCCCGAACGCTCGGAGCTTTCCTCCGCGGTCAACGAGCACCTCATCGTGGAGCTGTACTCCAAGTAAGGGGCGGCCGGGCGCAAACCCGCCCGGTGACCCCCTCCCAGTCCGATGCGGCGGGCCCCGCTTGGCGGGGTCCGCTCATCCTTTCCAGATCGTCGAGAGGGAGTGGCGGCCATGGCGGACGCCTTGATTACACCGGACAACATCGAGATCGAGCCCAATGGGAATCGCGGGGCCAAGGTGACCCTCGAGCCGCTTGAGCGTGGCTACGGGCACACGCTCGGCAACGCATTGCGGCGGATCCTGCTGTCCTCCATGCCTGGGACGGCGGTCACCAAGGTGCAGATCGACGGGGTTCTCCACGAGTTCGGATCCATCGAGGGCATCCGGGAGGATGTGGTGGACATCATCCTCAACCTCAAGGGCCTGACGGTGGCCATCTCTGGGGACCACGAGGAAATCACCCTACGTCTTAGCAAGGACAGCGAAGGTGTGGTGACCGCAGCCGATTTCGAGGTTCCCGCCGATGCCGAGGTGATCAATCCCGACCTTGAGATCGCCCACATCGCCTCCGGCGGCAGCCTGAGCATGGAAGTCACCGTATCCCGGGGCCGGGGGTACGAGCCTGCCGCTCTGCGGGAGGATGACGGCAGCTCCACCATCGGCGTGATCCCCGTGGACGCCACCTACACCCCCATCACCCGGGCCACCTACAAGGTGGAGAATGCCCGTGTGGGTCAGGTGACCGACTACGACCGCCTGATCCTGGAGGTGGACACCGACGGCAGCCTCTCGGCCGAGGAAGCGGTCCGACGCGCCGCGGAGCTGCTGCGCAGCCAGCTCAACATCTTCGTGGAGCTGGCCCCTTCCGCCCCCACAGAGAGCCGCGAGGGCGAGCGCTCCGAGGTGGACCCCAATCTCCTCAAGAGCGTCGACGACCTGGAGCTCTCCGTGCGCTCGGCCAACTGCCTGAAGGCGGAGAATATCCGCTTCACCGGGGACCTGGTTCAAAAGACCGAACAAGAGCTGCTCAAGACCCCCAATTTCGGGAAGAAGTCCCTGAATGAGATCAAGGAGGTGCTTGCCTCCATGGGGCTTTCCCTGGGCATGAAACTGGAGAACTGGCCGCCCGAGAACCTGCCCGAGCTTGAGGAGGAGGGCACCGGCGACCAGCAGGTCGGCTGACCAGTCGACCCCGGCGGCCGAAGCCGGACAAGGAATCATAAAGGGATTCAAGCATGCGTCACCGCAAATCCGGTCGGAAACTGAATCGCCGCGCCTCCCAGCGCAAGGCCCTGTTGCAGAACCAGGCCAAGTCGCTGATCGAGCACGAGCGAATCACCACCACGGTGCCCAAGGCCAAAGAGCTCCGTCGCTATGTGGAGCCCATGATCACCAAGGCCAAGGAGAACACCGTGCACCGCAAGCGCCTGGCCTTCGCCAAGCTGCAGGACCGGCGGGCCGTGGGCAAGCTGTTCGATGACCTTGGGCCCCGGTTCCAGCAGCGCTCCGGCGGATACACCCGCATTCTGAAAGCGGGCTACCGGGAGGGGGACAACGCCCCCATGGCCATCATTGAGCTGGTGGACCGCCCCGAGGCAACCGAGGCAACCGAGGCCGAGTAAGGCCGGCACGGCCTCGCGGGGAGGAAAACGGGCCGGGTCCTGCAAGGGCCCGGCCCGTTTCGTTTCTCCCGGACTCGAGGAGGGACCCATGTCCCAACCGGTGATCGCACTGTTCACGGATTTCGGCCTCAGCGACCCCTATGTGGGCCAGATGCACGCCCGGCTGGTGGCCGAAGCGCCCCAGGCCCGGGTCGTCGACCTCCACCACTACGCCCCGGCCTTTCGGCCGGGCCCGGCGGGGCTCCTCCTGGAGGCGCTGGTGCCCCACCTGACCCCGGGGTCGGTGGTGGTCGGGGTGGTGGATCCCGGGGTCGGCACGGCGCGTGGCACCCTGGCGGTCGCCACGTCCGAGCATTGGTTCGTGGGCCCGGACAACGGCCTTTTCGCCCCGGTGATCGACGAGCCGGGGGGCCGGTGCTTCCGTATCCGGGAACCGGGAGGGACCCCCCTGTCCGCCAGCTTTCACGGACGGGACCTTTTCGGGCCGGCCGCCGCCGCGCTGGCCCGGGGGGATCGGATGGTGCTCGGCGAGGCGGTGCCGGAACCGGTGCGCGGGGAAGCCCGGCGGGATGCCGTCCTGTACGTGGACCACTACGGCAACCTGATGACGGGCCTGAAACCCGAGGGCGCCGGCTCGCCTCGCCTGCGGGTTGCCGGCCAAACGGTCCCCTTTGCCCGCACCTTCGGCGAGATGGAGCGGGGGCAGCTCTTCTGGTATCGGAACAGCCTGGACCGCGTGGAGGTGGCCGCGCGCGAGGCCTCTGCCGCCAACCTCCTCGGCGTCGGGCTGGGGAGCCCCGTTGCGTGGGAAGGGGCTACCTGAGCCGGGGAGGCGGCCCGCGGACCCGTGGCGGGGTTGTTTCCCCCTTCGCCAGGCGCCCCCGCCACGGGCCTTGCTGCAACCCGGCCCATGGGTGGCCCGAGCTGCGCGTGGGCCGGCGGGGAATTGACTCGCACGACGGCGGGGGCCACGTTGGCGGGGGAGGAAGAGCTTATGGCCGCATCGGCGGAGCCCGCCCCGCTGCTTCTCCCCGGGACCCTGGTGACCGCGTCCCCCGTGGCGGCGGCCCTTGAGACCGCGCCCTTCGGGGTTGAGGTGGAGGGCGGGGCGGTATGGACCGGCCGCAACGACGTGCGCATCCCCGGGGGCTCCGTCCGGCACCCGCTTCGACCTGCAGGATCTAGCCGGTACTGGTCCCGAGGGCTTCTTTCGGGTCTACCTGAACTGGACTCCGGCCTCCAGACACGGGTTGCGTCTCGGGGTGGCCCCGCTGGAGATTGACGGAACGGGGGCGCTCCCCGCGCAGGTCCGCTTCGCGGCTCCGCCTTCGAGCCGGGTCCCACCGAGGCCACCTACCGGTTCACCACCTACCGACTTACCTACCGCTACACCCTGGCGGAATCCGCCGCCTCCCTCTGGCGGGTGGGGCTGACCGGGCTCGTCCGGGACGCCAAGGTCCAGCTGGAACAGGACGGGCTCCGGGCGCGGGACACCAATGTCGGCTTCGTGCCCCTCCTGCATCTGGACGGGCGCCACCGCCTCGGCCATTCATGGGAGCTTTCCTGGGACTTCGACGGGCTGGCCGCTCCCCAGGGACGAGCCCTCGATCTGGGCCTGAAGGTGCTGCGGGATGTGGGAGACGGGTGGCAGGCGGGATACGGTTACCGGACCCTGGAGGGGGGAGTAGACAACGACCGGGTGTTCAACTTCTCCTGGATCCATTACGGCTTTCTCGCCCTTACCTACCGGTATTGAGGGCGGGCCGCACCCTCCCCAGCGTGTCGTCCTCAGGGACCCGGGGGAAGCCGTCCGGCACCTCAGGTGGCTTCGGGTTTGATCTCCGGGGCAGCGGGGGTCTCAGTGGGCTGAGCCTCGCGGCGCTCCTCCACCTTGGCGTTGATGATGTTCTTGAGGGCCAGGAGGAAGCCGAGGACCAGGAAGGCGCCCGGGGGCAGGATCATGAGCAGGAAGCTGCCGTACTCGGGGATGACCGTGGTCTCCATCCAGGCCCAGGCCGGCCCGAACATGTTCCCGGCCCCCGCAAACAGGGTGCCGTTGCCCAGGAGCTCCCGGATCATCCCCAGGACCAGCAGCACGCCGGTGAAGCCCATCCCCATCATGAAGCCGTCCCACGTGGCCAGGGGCACGGGGTTCTTGGAGGCGAAGGCCTCCGCCCGCCCCAGCAGGGTGCAGTTGGTCACGATGAGGGGCACGAACAGGCCCAGCACCTTGTGTAGGTCGTGGAAGTAGGCGTTCATGAGGAGGTCCACCGCCGTGACGAAGGAGGCGATGAGGATCACGAAGGTAGGGAGGCGCACTTCCTCGGGCACAACGTTCCGCACCAGCGAGACTGCTGCTCCGGAGAGGGTGAGCACCAGGGTGGTGGCGATCCCCATGCCCAGTCCGTTGACGGCGGTCCCGCTCACCGCGAGGAGGGGGCACAGCCCCAGCAGCTGAACCAGCACCGGGTTCAGGTCCCACAGGCCGTTGCGGCCCACCTTCTTCACTTCGTCCAGGGTGACTTCGCTCATGACTCCGTCCTCGGGGGCGCTGCCGGCGCCTAGGGCTGGCTCCCCTCGCCCGGCTCCCCCGTCGTTGACTCGGCGAACAGGGCGGTCTTGCCCCGCCGCTCGTAGAATGTGAGCGCCCGCCGCACGGCCTTTACAACCGCGCGCGAGGTGATGGTGGCACCGGTCATCTGGTCGAAGGCGCCGTTGTCCTTCTTCACCTTCCACTCCCCGGCGGGCGGATCCCCCACGGAGCGGCCGCGGAACTGCGTGATCCAGTCGCTCTTGGCCACCTCGATGCCGTCGCCCAAGCCGGGGGTCTCGGCGTGACTGATGGTCCGGACTCCGGCCAGGGTTCCGTCGCTCCAGATGGCCACCAGAAGCTCGATGTCCCCATTGTATCCGTCGGGGGCGACCACCCGGAAGGCGGCGGCCACGGGCTCGCCGTCCAGGCGGGCCCGGTAGACCGTGACCGGACCGGCGATGCCGAGGTGGGCGCGGTCCCGCACCCGGATGGTGTCCTCGAGCAGATCGTTGTCGTAACGGTCGTCTGCGATGAGCTCATGGAGCTGGGACAGCCGCTCGGCGCGCTGGTTGGCCTGAATGGTGGGCTCGGTCACCTCCTTGGTTCCGGCGAGCAGCCCTGCGCCCACCACCGCGATGGCGGCCAGGATCGCCCCGACGATCCCCACCTGCCTCATTCTCCGCCTCCCAGCGGGGGACCCCCGGCCCGCTCCTTACCGAACACGCGGGGCCGGGTGTAGTGGTCGATGAGGGGCACGCAGGCGTTCATCAGCACTACCGCGAAGGAGACGCCCTCGGGATAGCCTCCCCAGGTGCGGATGATGTAGGTGAGGGCCCCGCAGCCCAGGCCGAATAGGATCTGTCCGCGCGGCGTGGTGGGGCTCGTTACCATGTCCGTGGCGATGAAGAAGGCCCCGAGCAGCAGGGAGCCGTTGAGCACATGGTACAGCGGGCCCGCGAAGGCGTCGGGGTCGTAGACGTGGAAGACGAAGGCGAACGCGGCGGTCCCCGCCACCATGGCGCCGGGGATGCGCAGGTCGATGACGCCGCGCCACCACATGTACAGGCCGCCGAGCACGATGAGAACCGCGGAGGTTTCCCCGGCGCTCCCGGACAGGGTGCCGAACAAGGCCACGGTGTGGTCGTAGCCCTGCGCCAGGATCTCATCGACGGTGCGGTTGAGGGTCAGCTCGGTCTTGAGGTGGCCCAGGGGGGTGGCCTCGGAGGTGGCGTCGGCGGCCAAGGCGAGCCCCTGCTCGCCGCCGAAGGTAACCCGCAGGCCTTCGGTGAAGGACAAGGCGCCGTCCGAGAACAGGGGGCGGACGGCCGGCCAGGTGGAAAGCTGCTGGGGGAAGGAGATCAGCAGCATCACCCGCGAGATCATGGCCGGATTGAAGGGGTTGGCGCCAAGGCCGCCGTACACCTGCTTGCCGATCCCGATGGCGAAGGCGGCGCCCAGCACGGCGATCCACCAGGGGGCCGAGGCGGGCAGGGACAGCCCGAGCAGTAGGCAGGTGACCACGGCGCTGCCGTCGGTGAGCGCAGGCCGGATCGGGCGTCCCATGAGGCGCAGGGCGACGGCCTCCGTGGCAAGGCCGGCGGCCAGGGTGGTCAGGAGCATGAACACCACCGGCCAGCCGAACAGGTACACGGAGAACAGCGTCACGGGCACCAGGGCGAGGATCACCGTGGCCATGACGCCGGAAACGCCCCCGCCGCCATGGGCGTGGGGGGAGCTGGGGGTGGCCAGGGGGGCGGTGTTGGACTGCGCCATGCGGGCCCTTTACTTCGGCTCTTGCTGGTCGGATTCGGGAGGGAGCTCCCCGCTGTCTGCGGCGGTGGAATCCTCGGCGGCGGTCTCCTCGCCGCGCATGGACCGCCGCTTCTCCGCGGCCTTCCGGGCGGCGGCCTCGCGGGCGTCGCCGGACTCGCCCTTGCTCTCCTCTTCCTTGGCGGAGGCCTTCTTCTTGGCGCGGCGCTTGGCCTCCTTCTCCTCCTTTTCGCGCTGGAGGCGGGCGTCGCGCGACTCGGTGCGGCGTCGGGCGATGTCCGCCTTCTCCTTCTCCCGCTCCTTGGCCTGAATCTCGCTCTTGGCGTAGCGGTAGTAATGGACCAGCGGCAAGTGGGAGGGGCAGACGTAGGTGCAGCACCCGCACTCGATGCAGTCGAACAGATCGTAGTCGGCGATCCGCTCGAACTCCTTGTTGCGGGCCAGGTTGTACATCTCGTTGGGCATGAGGTTCACCGGGCAGGCGTCCACGCAGGCGCCGCAGCGGATGCAGGGCAGGGCCTGGTCCCCGTCCACCTCGGCGCAGGTCTGGAAAATCAGCCCGTTGGTCTCCTTGACCACCGGCGCCTCGGTGGTGTGGAGGGCGGAGCCCACCAGCGGTCCGCCCATGATCAAACGGCCCAGGTCGGTGTAGCCGCCACACGCCCGGGCCACCTCCTCGATGGGGGTGCCCAGCCGCACCACCAGGTTGGCCGGCTCCGCCAGGGCCGCGCCGGAGGCGGTGAGCACCCGTTCGACGAGCGGCTCGCCGTGCACCAAGGCGCGACAGATGGCGTAGGCGGTGCCCACGTTCTGGTTGACCACCCCCACGTCGGCCGGGAGCCGGCCGCTTGGCACCTCGCGGCCGGTGATGGTCTGGATCAGCTGCTTCTCCGCGCCCATGGGGTAGCGGTTCTCCACCATGACCACGTCCACCATGGGCCATTCCGCCGCCGCCTCCCGCATGGCCGCGAAGGCCTCGGGCTTGTTGGCCTCGATCCCAACCACGATGCGCTCGGCGCCCACCGTGTAGGCGATGATGGAGCCGCCCTCCAGGATCTCGGCGGGGCGCTCGCGCATGAGCCGGTCGTCGCAGGTGAGGTAGGGCTCCGATTCGCCGCCGTTGAGGATGACCGTGTCCACGGCGCGGTCGGGGCCCGGATTGAGCTTGATGAAGGAGGGGAAGCCGGCGCCGCCGAGGCCGACGATGCCCGCCTGGCGGACCAGGGCCCGGATTTCCCCCGGCTGGAGGGCCTCGAAGTCCGGGTGGGGCTCCAGGTCGGTCCACTCGTCGCGGCCGTCGGCCTCGAGGGTGACGGCGGGGGCCGACAGCCCCGAGGGATGGGGGGCCGGATAGTCCGCAACGGCGGTGACCGTTCCGGAGGTGGGGGCATGCACGGGCACGGAGACGAAGCCGTCGGGCTTGGCGATCAGGTCCCCCTTGCGCACCCGGTCGCCGGGCTGGACCACCGCCTGGGCGGGGTTGCCGATGTGCTGGCTGAGGGGGACGTGGAGCACCTCCGGCACGCCGAGCTCCCGGATGGGCCGCCCGGAGGTGGCCTCCTTGTGCTCGGCGGGATGGATGCCGCCGTGGAAGAGCCCTTGCAGGATGGGGGTGTCGTGGTCAGCCACCGGCGGTCGCCACCTTCCTGTCCGGTTCGCTTTCGGGGGCTGCGGCGGCCAGCTCGGGGTGCCGCCACTTCCAGTTCTCCAGGGTCTCGGGGATGGGCACCATGTGGATGCAGTCCACCGGGCAGGGCTCGATGCACAGCTCGCAGCCGGTGCAGGCCTCCTCGATCACCGTGTGCATCTGCTTGGGCGCGCCGACGATGGCGTCCACGGGACAGGCCTGGATGCACAGGGTGCAGCCGATGCACTTGTCCTCCTCGATGATGGCCACCGAGGGCCGCCGTTCCTCGCCCTCCAGGCTCGGCGGCTCCACGCCCAGCAGTTCGGCCAGCTCCTCCACCGTCTCCTGGCCCCCCGGCGGGCAGCGGTTGATCTCCGCCTCGCCGCGGGCGATGGCCTCGGCGTAGGGGCGGCAGCCCGGATACCCGCATTGGGCGCACTGAGTCTGGGGGAGGCGCTGGTCGATCTCCTCCACCAGCGGGTCCTCCTCCACGGCCAGCTTGCGCGAGGCGTAGCCCAGGAACAGGCCGATGGCCAGCGCCAGGGCGCCCAGGCTGAGAATGGCAACCCACATGCAGGCAACCTTTTTTCTATCTATGGCGTAACGGCCCGGCGGCGTCGGGATCCTAGATGCGCACCAAGCCGGTGAAGCCCATGAATCCGAGCGAGAGCAGGCCGGCCGTCACCAGGGCGATGGCCGACCCTCTGAAGGCGATTGGAACATCCGCCAAGGCGATCCGTTCCCGGATCCCAGAGAACAGGATCAGAACCAGGGAGAAGCCGAGCGCCGCGCCGAAGCCGTAAACGGCGCTCTCCAGGAAGCCGTTACCCTGCTGCTGGTTGAGCAGGGTAACGCCGAGCACCGCGCAGTTGCTGGTGATCAGGGGCAGGAAGATGCCCAGCACCTGATGGAGCAGCGGGCTGGTCTTCTTGATCACCATCTCCGTGAACTGCACCAGGGCGGCGATGAGCAGGATGAAGGACAGGGTGCGCAGGTAGCCCAGGTCGAAGGGCGAGAGCAGGAAGTGGTCGATCGCCCAGGAGCCGACCGCGGCCAGGGTCAGCACGAAGGTGGTGGCCAGGGCCATGCCGGCGGCGTATTCCAGGCGCTGCGAGGTGCCCATGAAGGGGCACAGGCCCAGGAACTTCACCAGCACGAAGTTGTTCACCAGGACGGTGCCCACGAGGATCGCCAGGTAGTGCGTCATGGCTGACCTGCCTTGCTGCCGGCTGCCCCGTGGCCGGCCAGGGCCCGCCGTGTTCTGGGGTAGAGATGGCGCATCGGGTATATTAGAATTTGCTAAACAAAGGGTCAAGGCGCCGGCCCCGTTTTCGAGCCGGTGCCCGGATAGTATCATGTACGGTTTCTCAGCCGAGAAGTCCCCCGGAATCGATCCATAATCCTGACCCATAGGGTCGGGTAAACGCGCGCATTTCGCAAGGAGTCGAGGCCATGGCAACCCCGACCGAAGAGGCCATCTGGGAAGCCCTGCGGCAGGTGGAAGACCCGGATTTCGAGAAGGACGTGGTCTCCCTGGGCTTCATCCAGGACCTGGAGCTCAAGAAGAACAAGGTCAGCTTCACCTTCGGCCCGGATACCCCGTTGTGTCCCGGCCGCAAGGAGGTGGCCGAGCAGGCCCGCGCCGCCGTGGAGGGCGTGGAAGGGGTCAAGAAGGTCGATATGACCATGGAGGCCCGCATCAAGGCCCACAAGGTCCAGCAGGGCGTGCAGCTCATGGAGGGGGTCAAGAACGTCATCGCCGTGGCCTCCGGCAAGGGCGGCGTGGGCAAGTCCACCACCGCCGTGAACCTCGCCCTGGGCCTGGCCGCCTGCGGCGCGCGGGTGGGCATCCTCGACGCCGACATCTACGGGCCGAGCATCCCCCGCATGCTGGGCGTCTCCGGCAAGCCCACCTCCAAGGACGGCAAGACCCTGGAGCCCAAGGAGGCCTACGGCCTCATGGCCATGTCCATCGGCTTCCTCATCGACGAGGAGACCCCCATGGTGTGGCGCGGGCCCATGGTCATGCAGGCCCTGGAGCAGCTGCTTGGCGACACCAACTGGGGCGAGCTGGACTACCTGGTGGTGGACCTCCCGCCCGGCACCGGCGACACCCAGCTCACCCTCTCCCAGAAGGTGCCGCTCACGGGCTCGGTGATCGTCTCCACGCCGCAGGACATCGCCCTGCTCGACGCCCGGCGCGGCTTCCAGATGTTCGAGAAGGTGGGCGTGCCAAGCCTTGGCATCGTGGAGAACATGTCCCTGTTCATCTGCCCCAACTGCGGCGAGGAGACCGACATCTTCTCCCACGGCGGCGGCCAGCAGTTTGCCGACGACTACGGGGTGGAGTTCCTTGGCTCGGTGCCGCTGGACGCCGGCATCCGCGAGCAGGCCGACACCGGCCGCCCCACGGTGGCGGCGGCCCCCGACTCGCGCCAGGCGGAGATCTACCAGACCATCGCCAACGCCGTGGCGGTGGAGATCGCCAAGCAAGGCGAGGACCACACCCACAAGTTCCCCAACATCTCCATCCAGGCCGACTAGGCCGATTGGGCAGCGGCAAAGCGACGGCCCGGCGGGGATTCCCGCCGGGCCGTTTGCCGTTGGCGCCCCGGGCGCCCATGCCTGCTAGAATGCGCCGCCAGCCAATCCATTTCCGAGGCAGGGGCGAGGGAGCCATGGCCATCAAGTCCGACCGCTGGATCCGGGAGATGTCCCGCGAGCACGGCATGATCGAGCCGTTCGTGGACGGGCAGGTGAAGGAGAACGCGGAGACCGGGGAGAAGCTCATCTCCTACGGCCTGTCCAGCTACGGCTACGACATCCGCGTGGCCGACGAATTCAAGGTCTTCACCAACGTGCGCAACGCCATGGTGGACCCCAAGGCCTTTAGCGAGGACAGTTTCGTGGACTTCCAGGGTCCGGAATGCGTGATCCCGCCCAACAGCTTCGCCCTCGCCCGCACCCTGGAGTACCTGCGCATCCCGCGCGACGTGCTCACCGTCTGCATCGGCAAGTCCACCTACGCCCGCTGCGGCATCATCGTCAACGTCACCCCCCTCGAGCCCGAGTGGGAGGGCCACGTCACCCTGGAGTTCTCCAACACCACCCCCCTGCCGGCGAAGATCTACGCCAACGAGGGCGTGGCGCAGATCCTGTTCCTGGAGTCGGACGAGGCCTGCGAGGTCTCCTACGCCGACCGCGCCGGCAAGTACATGGGCCAGTGGGGGGTGACCCTGCCGCGCTCCTGAGCTCGCTGCCGGGCGCAAAGCCCGGCCGGGCGTTCCGCGTCACACCCCGGAGCCGACGCCGGTGGAGCCGAATCCGCCCCCGCCCCGCACTGTCTCGTCCAGGTTCTCCCGGGGCTCCCAGGCCACCCGGGTTACGGGGGCCACCACCAGCTGCGCGACGCGGTCCCCGCGCTGCAGGGTAACCGCTTCGCCGCCCAGGTTGATCAGGACGACCTTGATCTCGCCCCGGTAGTCGGCGTCGATGGTGCCGGGCGTGTTGAGCACCGTGACCCCCTGCTTGGCCGCCAGGCCCGACCGGGGGCGGACCTGCGCCTCGAAGCCCGGCGGAAGCGCCACGGCGATGCCCGCGGGGACCAGGGCGCGCTCGCCGGAGGCGAGGGTAAGGGGCTCCTCCAGCGCGGCCAGCAGGTCTACGCCGCTGGCGTGCTCCGAGGCGTACCCGGGAAGGGGCAGATCGCGGGCGTGATCCAGACGCGTGATTGGTACCTGGAGCGGGGATTGGTCCATGGGGATCCTCCGGCTGGTCGTCAAGGGCGGCGAAAACGGTCAGTCACCTGCCGTTTCCGGGGGTACGCACCATAGGGCCTTGGCCCCAGGCCGGCAATGGGCGCGGCCGGAAAGGCAGGGAGGCGCATGCCCCCCTGGAGCGTTCGAGGATGGGTGGCCGGCGATGCCGGGGGCTGCCCACAGAAACGCGGTCTAGCCCAGCTGGCCGGCGATCCGGGTCAATAGCGCCCGGGCCACCTCGGTCTTGGTGCCGAAGGGCAGGGGCTCCTCGCCGTCGGGGCCGAGCAGGGTCACCCGGTTGGTGTCCGCCTCGAAGCCGGCGTCGGCCTCGGTCACGTCGTTCACCGCCAGCCAGTCCACGCCCTTGGCCGCGCGCTTCTCCCGGCCGTGGGCCAGGGCGTCGTGGGTCTCGGCGGCGAAGCCCACGGTCAAGGGGCCGTTGTCCAGGGCGGCCACCGTGGCGAGGATGTCCGGGTTGGCGGTCAGCTCCAGGGCGAAGCCTTCCTTGCCCTTGCGCTTGCGGTCGAGGCGCTCGGCGGGTTTGTGGTCGCTCACCGCGGCGCAGCCGATGAACAGGTCGGCGTCCGCGGCCCGTTCCTGCACCGCCCCCAGCATCTCCTCGGCGGTTTCCACCCGCACCGTGTCCACCGCCACCGGGTCGGGGAGCGAGGTAGGGCCGCTCACCAGGGTCACCGCCGCGCCCAGCTCGGCGGTGGCCGCCGCCAGGGCGAAGCCCATCTTTCCCGAGGAGCGGTTGCTCACGAACCGCACCGGATCGATGGCCTCGCGGGTGGGCCCGGCGGTGACCACCACCCGCCGGCCCGCCAGGGGCTTGGGGGCCAGGCGGATGCGCAGGTGCGCCACCAGCTCGTCGGGCTCCAGCATGCGGCCCGGCCCCTCCTCGCCGCAGGCTTGGTCGCCCGCCGCCGGCCCCAGGAAGGTGACGCCGTCGGCTTCGAGCTGCTCGGCGTTGCGCCGGGTGGCGGGATGGGCCCACATCCGATGGTTCATGGCCGGGGCGGCGAGCACCGGGGCGGTGGTGGCGAGGTGCACGGCACCGAGCAGGTCGTCGGCCCGCCCCTGCACCAGGCGGGCGAGGGTGTCGGCGGAGGCAGGAGCCACCAGCAGCGCGTCCGCCCAGCGCGCCAGGGCGATGTGGTCCATGGCCGACTCCTCCGCCGGGTCCAGCAGGGCGGTGCGCACGGGGGCGCCGCTCACCGCCTGCAGGGCCATGGGGGTGACGAAGTGGGCACCCCCTTCGCTGAGCACCACGCGGACCTCCGCCCCCGCCTCGCGCAGCCGGCGCACCAGCTCCGGGGTCTTGTAAGCGGCGATGGAGCCGGTGATGGCGAGCAGGACGCGGGCCCCCGCCAGGGGGTCGGTGCCGGGGTGCTCCGGGGTTGGGCTCATGGCGGGCGCCCCGGGCTCAGGGACCGCGGCCGGGGAGCCGATCGAGGACGAGCCCCAGCAGCAGACCGGCGCCCAGTCCCACCCAGCCCGCCGTGGACGGGGCCAGGGGCACCACCTCGCTGCGCGCCAGGGCCCACAGGCCCACGAAGCCCACCAGGGCGAGCAAGGCGGGGGGGATGAGGCGGTCGAGGAGGCTGCTGACCGGGTTGGACTGGGGGTCCGTCATGATAGGGCTCCGGGTCGCGAAAGGGTCACCATAGCAGGCCGGGCCACACATGATAGAACATCAGGGTGAGCAGCGCCGTAAGCACCGCGGTCATCACCAGGTTGAGGGCGATCCCGGCGCGCAGCATATGTGCCTGGCGCAGGTAGCCGGAGCCGAAGGCCACGGCGTTGGGCGGGGTGGCCACCGGCAGGGCGAAGGCGAAGCTCGCCGCCACGCCGCCCGCCACCGCCAGGAACACCGCCGCGCCGGTCTCGGACAGGCCCAGGGTGCCGGCCAGGAGGCCGCCGATGCCGATGAGCAGCGGGGCGATGATGGTGGCGGTGGCCGTATTGGAGGTGACCTCGGTGAGGAAGATCACCAGCAGCACCACCGCCCCCACCAGCAGCACGATGGGCGCGCCGGTGAGGGCGGTGAAGAAGCCCTCCGCCACCCACTCCGTGGCCCCGGTGCGGGCGAAGGCGTCGGCCAGGCAGATGCCGCCGCCGAACAGCAGGATGGTGCCCCAGTCGATGGGCACCAGGTCCTCCCACTCCATGGTGTCCGCCAGCACCAGGGCGGGGATGGCGGCCAGACCCACCAGCACGTAGTAGAGCAGTCCCTGGTGGCCGTTGCCGGTGCCCAGTAAATTGGCGCCCTCGCCGCCGAACAGGGTGGTGCGGGCGGCCTCCGGTAGCCAGTCCCCGGCCAGGAAGTCCAGGCCGCCGAGCACCCACAGCGTGGCGGTGACGGCGAAGATCCACGCCACCCGGCGGCCGCGCGGCCCCAGGGGGCCCTCCTCGGCCAGGGTGCGCGCCGCCTCGGCCCGGGCGCCGACCACGTCCACCTCCCCCGGCGGGTAGAGCCAGTAGGTGAGCAGGTACCAAGCCAGCGGCAGGGTCACCAGGACGATGGGCAGGCCGATGAGCAGCCAGTCGGCGAAGCCGATGGAGTAGCCCAGCAGCCGGTCCAGCTGCGCCGCCACCACCGTGTTGGGCGGCGTGCCGATGAGGGTGGCCACGCCGCCGATGGAGGCGCCGTAGGCGGTGCCCAGCAGCATGGCCACCTGCAGGTTGGTGAAGGCCTGCGGGTGCTCGGCGTCGGTGTGGATCCCGTGGCGGCCCACCACCTGGGCCAGGATGCCCACGGCGATGGGCACCATCATGGCGGTGGTGGCGGTGTTGGACACCCACATGGACAGGAAGGCGGTGGCCAGCATCACCGCCAGCACCAGCAGCCGCGGCGAGGTGCCCATCACCGCCAGCAGGCGCAGGGCGATGCGCCGGTCGATGCCGTACTTCTGCAGGGCGTTGGCCAGCATGAAGCCGGCGACGAACAGGAAGATCAGGGGGTCGGCGAAGCCCGCCAGGGCCGGCTCCATGTCGCCGTAGACGCCGAGCGCGGTGAGTAGCACCGGGATGGTGAGCGCCGTCACCGCCAGCGGCAGGGCCCCGGTGACCCACAGGAAGGCGGCGAAGAACAGGGTCGCCAGGGCGTACTGCCCCGCCGCGGACAGGCCGGCGGGGGTGGGCAGGGCGCCGATGACGGCGGTGCCCGCCGCGGCGGCGGCGAACAGCGCCAGGCGGCGGGCGGCGGGGGTGCTGGCCACGGAGACTCCCCTACGGTGGGCCACGAAAGTCGGAAGAAAACGCCAACAATCCAAAAAAACGGAGGATCGCCAGGGACCGGGCGGACTGCAAGGATACATTTTTTCGGCTACGGGGCGCATCGGTCCGCCGGGCGCCGGTTCGGGCAGGTAGGGCGGGGCCGCCGCTCCTGCAATGGGGCCAAATCGAAGGTGTAGGAGCGACCTCCAGGTCGCGACCCCCCGGTTCGACCTATCCGGTAGTGGTCTGGAGACCGCTCATACACGGGCTGGATAGGCCCGTAGGAGATCCTATGTCGCCGGGGCAAGGCTTTCCTGCCCTTTTTCGGCGACATA
>NZ_JBKGZG010000033.1:0-28179 GCF_046545655.1 Thiohalorhabdus sp.
CCCTCGCCCTGGCCCTGCTGCTGCCGGCGGGGACGGCGGTAGCCGACGACTGTCCGCCGGACAGTTACGAAACCACTGATAACCCCGACACCGACTGCTCCGTGTCCGTGGGGGGGTCCAAGGAAGGGGACCTGGAGAGCGTCTACGACGCCGACTGGTTCGCGGTGGAGGTGGAGGAAGGCCAGGGCTACGCCTTCCACATGAAGGGCGCCCACGATCAGGACGAGACCTACGGAACCCTGGAAGACCCCTACTTGATCCTGGTGGACGAAAACGGCGAGACGCTCCGGGAGGACGACGACGGCGGAGACCCTAACGACGCCCTGATCAGCTACACCCCGGAAAACGATACCACCCTCTACCTCCAGGCCGAGAGCTACGACAACGCCTATTCCGGCACCTACACCGTGGCCGTGGAGGAGACCGAGCCGGACGACTGCCCCGCGGACCGGGATACCGATTGTTCGATCGATGAAGAAGGCACCTCCCTGTCCGAGAAACCGGAGATCGAGACCGAGGGCGACGTCGATTGGTTTGAAGTCACAAAAAACCCGCGTAGCGATGAATCCTTCCAGTTTGATCTGGAAGGTGCCCCGACTAATGAGGGAGAGCTTGATAATCCCAAGGTGGCCCTGTACGACGGAAATGATAACAAGCTGGCGGAGGACGACGACGGCGGCTCGGGGAACAACGCCCGCCTTACCTACACCCCCCAAGACACGAGCAAAACGTTCTATATCGCCGCCGAAAGCGCTGAATACAATGATACCGGCACTTACACGCCCAGCCTCACTACCTACGAGGACGACTGCCCGGACCATCCGTCGGACGAATGCGCCGTAGGCATTGGAAAGGATGATACAAGAAGTATTGAAGAACCGGCCGATACCGATTGGCTGGAAGTAGCCAAAATGAATGCTGATGAGTCTTACTTGCTCGATTTGAAAGGCTCTGATTCCGGGGATGAAGGGAAGGAATTGCCGGATCCGCTGCTGCGCGTCTACGACGGCGAGGGCAACGAGCTGGCCGTCGACGACGACGGTAATGACCCGGATGCCCAGCTGTTGTTCACGCCCCCCGAAGACGGCACCTACTACGCCGCCGCCGAATCGAGCCCGGACGATCCGGATGGAAAGGGCGATTACACCCTTGAGGTAACGGACTACTCCGACGAAGACGACTGCGCTGGCAGTACTAGCACCGACTGCGATGTAGATTCCTCCAACGATCCTGATAATCCCAAGGAGGGCACTATCGAGGTCAGCGGCGACGAGGACTGGTACCAGCTGGCAGAGGGGGACGTGAACACCGGGGCCACCTACCTGTTCGAGCTGAGCGGGAGCAGCGAGCTAGAAAACCCCCGCCTGCGCATCCTTGACGAGAACGGGGAGGAGCTCCGCTCCAGCGGCGTCGATAAAGACGGCGATAGCACCAGCGCCCAGCTGGCCTTCACCATCCCTGACAACTCCACAGACTCCGAGTATTACGTCGCCGCCGAGTCGGGGACCGACGGGGATACCGGCGACTTCGATCTGTCCATGCAGGACATTAGCACCGAGGACGATTACGGCGACTGTTCCGACTGCAGCCCGGGGGCCGTGGCCGAGGACGGGTCGGACTCGGGCACCCTGGAATACCCCGGCGACCGCGACTGGTTCGGCGTCGACCTCGAGGCCGACAGCAGCTACACCTTCACCCTGGAAGGCGACACCCTGGACACTCCCTACCTGCGCCTGCGCGACGCCGACGGCAACGTGATCGACAGCGACTCCGGCTCCGACACCGAGGCCGCCGAGGTGACCTTCCTGTCCGGCTCCGACCAGGAGGTCTACGTGGAGGCCGCGTCCCTGGACGACGAGGGCGCCGGCACCTACACCGTCTCCGCCGCCCTGAACTATTCCGGCGGCGACGATGACGGGGGGGACGGCGGCACCAGCGACGGCGACAGCGCCGGGGGCGGCTGCGCCCTGAGCGCGGAGCCCCAGCCCCTGGACCCCACCCTGCCGCTGCTGACGGCCCTGGGCCTGGCCTACCTCCTGGGCCTGGGCCGGGGCCGCGCCCGCGCCTGAGCTCCGGCCCGGCCGGATCCTAAGCCCCGCTCTGGCGGGGCTTTTTCTTGCCCGGCGGGGTGGCCTATCATGAGGCCCTGGGTCCGTTTCCACGCCCGCAACTCCAGAGGGAAGCCATGCGCACGATCCTGACCGCTACCGTCCTCCTGCTGTCCCTCGCCCTGGCCCCGGCGGCCGGGGCCGCAGACGCCACCAAGGTCACCTGGCTGGGCCACGCCGCCTTCAAGGTGGAGACCCCGGCCGGCGGCGTCGCCCTCATCGACCCCTGGCTCACCAACCCCAAGAACGACGAGGGGGAGAAGCTCCTCGCCGATCCCGGTGCGGTGGACGTGATCCTGCTCACCCACGCCCACCCCGACCACGTGGGCGAGGCCGTGGAGCTGGGCAAGGAGACCGGCGCCCGGCTGGTGGCCCCCTTCGAGCTGGGCCAGCAGCTGGTGGCCCAGGGCTACCCCGAGGACCAGGTGGGCATGGACAGTCTCATGAACATCGGCGGCGAGGTCGAGCTGCTCGATGGCGAGCTGGAGGTGCTCATGACCCCGGCGGTGCACAGCTCCGGCCTGGAGCGCTCCGGCGAGGACGCCCCCTCCCACCACTACGGCGCCTCCCCGGTGGGCTACCGCATCAAGGTGGCCGGCGGGCCGGCCATCTACCACGCCGGCGACACGGACGTCTTCGGCGACATGGAGCTGATCCGGGAGCTGGCTCCCGTGGACGTCATGCTGGCGCCCATCGGCGGCCACTTCACCATGGACCCCGAGCGGGCCGCCTACGCCATCAACCGGCTGGTGCAGCCCGAGGCCGTCATCCCCATGCACTACGGCACCTTCGAGGTGCTGGAGGGCCGCCCGGATGCCCTCGCCGAGCACCTGGACGAGGGGGTGGAGATGCGCGACCTGGAGGTCAACGAGACCGCCGAATTCTAGGGTGCCCGCGGGCGGACGGCCCCGCGCCCTCCGCCCGCCCGGCGCGGTCCGGGCGTTTTGACAGGAGCCAGGCACTTCTTTACATTACCCGTCTTCCAATCGTTACGGAGAGGTGGCCGAGTGGCTGAAGGCGCTCCCCTGCTAAGGGAGTATGCGGTTGATCCCGCATCGAGGGTTCGAATCCCTCCCTCTCCGCCAATAATCGTCGCCATCCTGCTGATGGCGCTCGCGTGGCCCGTCGCCCTCCCGGCGGCGGAGCACCCCGAAGGGTCCCGCATCGAGCAGGAGACCACGCCGGTGGAGCTGGTCCGCCTGCAGGTGGTGGACAAGGTGGAGGGCAAGCGCTGGACCATGCCCCTGCCCGAGGGGCTTACCACCTCCCTGCCCGACGCCGTCCACCGCGTCCGCGTCACCGGCTACACCGAGGCCCTCACCCTGGAGGAGCCACCCGGTTCCACCGGCGACGAGCGGGACGCCGAGGAGGGGGAAGAAAGCCCCGAGCCCGTGCCCCGCGCGGAGGGCGAGGACAACCCCGCGGTCTTCCTGCAGCTGTTCCGCGGGGACGAGCTGGTGGGCGAGAGCTGGATCCTCAGCCAGACCTCGTACTTGTTCCAGCCCTCCAACATGCGCTATACTTTCCGCCTTCTCGGGGTCGAGGAGGCCCCGGAAGAGGAAAGCTGAAAGGCGCCCGTAGCTCAGCTGGATAGAGCAACTGACTACGAATCAGTAGGTCTGAGGTTCGAATCCTCACGGGCGCACCATACGCGGAAGAGGCCCCCGGCGCTGCCGGGGGCCTTTTCCGTTGCTCGGCCCCTTACCGGGGAGCGCCGTCTCCGGGCCTTGGGCCGGGCGATACGATCCGGGGTCGCGGAGTGGAGTCGACCGTCGACGGGGGAAGCGGGAGGGAAGACCTAGGAGCGGAAGCGCTGGAAAGCCGATCCGGAGCTACGCTGCAGGGATTCCAGGTGGGCCCGGCCTTGCCGGCTGAGCCTCAAACCTTCGCCGGTGCTCTCCAGGTATCCCTGCTGCAGCAGGGACGCCAGCAGGTCACTGAGCGCCTGGCTGTCCCCGTGGCCCTCGTCCACAAAGCGCCGCCGGATCTCCGCGACGCCTTTCCCGGCGGAGAAGGCCTCCAGGATCATGCGTTCGGAAAGGGGCAAATACCGCCTCCTCCTGACAGATAAATACACGCTTGCCGAGAGAAAAACCCCATTTATGGGAAGGTTTTCCCGGGCCTGGTCGCGGTGACCATACCACGCTCCAGGGCCGCCCCCAAACCTTGACCCCAATCGTATTGGCGGTATTGCCGGGGATGGACACCCCCTCCCGGCGTGGCGCATTCCGCGCACGGAGGGGGACCATGCGGGCGCGGTTTGCCCGCGACCCCGGGCTTTGGTAAGGTTCGGCCTTCGGGTACATCCCCGGAGCCCATCTCCCATCCGAGGAAACGGACACGGCCAGGGGCTGGCCGTCCGTCGGCAGGGGCGCCCTGCCCCGCCTTCCTCCCCGGCACTAGCGACTGACCGAAACCGTGACACACCCGACCGAAGATCTGCGGATCGCCTCCATCCGGGAAGTGCTCTCCCCGGCGGAGCTCCACCGTGAAATCCCCCTGAGCGAGCAGGGCGCGGAGACGGTGCGGAGCACGCGGGCGGCCATCCGGGACATCCTCACCGGCAACGACGACCGCCTCCTGGTCATCGTGGGGCCCTGCTCCATCCACGATCCGGAGGCGGCCCTCGACTACGCCGCCCGGCTCCGGGAGCAGGCGGAGCGGTACCGGGACGATCTGCTGGTGGTCATGCGGGTCTATTTCGAGAAGCCGCGCACCACCGTGGGCTGGAAGGGGCTCATCAACGACCCCGGCCTCGACGAGAGCTTCCGCATCAACGACGGCCTGCGCATCGCCCGCCGCCTGCTCCGCGACCTCGCCGAGACGGGCGTGCCCGCGGCCACGGAGTTCCTCGAGCTGGTGGTGCCCCAGTACATCGACGATCTGGTGAGCTGGGGGGCCATCGGCGCCCGCACCGCCGAAAGCCAGGTGCACCGCCAGCTGGCCTCCGGCCTGTCCTGCCCGGTGGGCGTCAAGAACGGTACCGGCGGCAACCTCCAGGTGGCCGTGGACGCCATCCGCTCCGCGGCCCACCCCCACCACTTCCTGTCCCTGACCAAGGACGGCCATTCGGCCATCTTCACCACCACCGGCAACCCGGAATGCCACCTGATCCTGCGGGGCGGCCGCGAGGGGCCCAACTACGACGCGGCGCACGTGGACAAGGCCGCGCGCCTCCTGGAAGAGGCCGGGCTGCAGCGCCGGGTCATGGTGGACTGCAGCCACGCCAACAGCGGCAAGGACCCGGCCCGCCAGGCGGAGGTGGCCCGCGACTTGAACGCCCGCATCGCCGCCGGCGATCCCCGCCTGATCGGCCTCATGATGGAGAGCCACCTGGTGGCCGGCCGCCAGGACCTCACCACCGGCGCCGAGCTGACCTACGGCCAGAGCATCACCGACGCCTGCCTGGGCTGGGACACGACCACCGACCTCCTCGGCGAGCTGGCCGAGGGCGTCCGGTCCCGCCGCGAGCTGGCCCGGGTCTGACCCCGCCGGGAATTCCCCGCTCCCCCTTCCCTGGTCTATAGTTGAATTGCGGAGGCACCCTTGGCCCCGCCCATAGCCAGGAGGGAACCGACCATGATGCTTGGAGAGATCCGGTCGCATCACCCGGAGGGGACTCCGGACGGCGTGCACATGGTGGAGATCGCGGAGCGCCCCCTGCGGGCCTTCCGCCTCCCGCGCGGCGCCCTCGGGGACGCCCCCCTTCCCGAGCTCGCCGCCGGCGGCGTCTATTTCCTGCTCGGGCCGAGGGGACGTCCCGGGGGACGCCCCCGGGTGTACATCGGCAGCGGCCGCGACCTGGGCCAGCGGCTCGCCCTGCAGGAGGACCAGCCCCCCTTCCCCTGGGAATGGGCCGTGGCGGTCCCTCTGGCCGTCCCCCGCGTCCCGCGCTTCCACAAGGAGCTCACCAAGCTGGTGCAGCTCCACTGCCACCGCAGCGCCCTCCGGGCCCGGCACCACGAGGTGGTCAGCCCAGAGCCCACCAGCCCTTCCCTGGTCCCCGCCTTCGTCGAGCGCGACGTCGCCGCCAGCCGGACCGCCATCCAGACCCTCCTATTCGCCCTGGGCCATCCCGTGCTGGGCACCCGCCTCCAGGTGGTCTCCTGAGGGGGAGACCGTCTGGAGCGCCGCCACCGGCCGCTCCTACCGGGGCTTTACCTCCTCGGGGATTCCGTGGGAGGGGGCCAACGACGCGGAGCTAAGGGAGCTTGAGGCCGACCCGGGTCACCGTCCCCTCGCGGGCCTCCCGCACCACCAGCCGGAACCGGCCCACGTGGATGCCGTCGCCCACCACGGGGACGCGGCCGAGGCGGGCCGTCAGCACCTCCGCCAGGGTCCGGTCCCGCTCCCCGGGGGCCAGGGGGACGCCGTAGACCTCGGCCAGGTCGCCCGCCCGGGCCTCGCCCCGCACGGCGAACTCGCCGAAGAACTCCGTCTCCGCCAGCTCCCCCGCGGGCTCCTTGGGGGCGAACAGGGGGAAGAGCTGGTCCAGCTTGTCGGGATCGCCGATCACCCAGACGCGGTCGCCGGACTGGATCTGGCGAGTCTGGCTGGGGAGCCGGGGCCATCCCCGGCGCACCAGGAGCACCGGGGCGGCGTGGGGGTCCCGGGCGGGCTTGAGCATCTGCTGCGGGCCGCTCCCCACCACCGGCGCGTTGGCCCCCACCTCGAACTGCATGAGCTCGACGGTCCCGGAGCGGCCGTGCCAGAGCTCCCGGCGCTCCAGGGGGGCGCCCTGGCTGGGCACCGCCACCTTCAGCAGGCGGGCGGCCCAGGGCAGGGTCGGCCCCTGGACCAGCAGGGACACCAGGACCACCGCGAAGACCACGTCGAACAGCAGCCGTGAGTCCTCCAGCCCCGCCATCACCGGGAAGATGGCCAGGACGATGGGCACCGCGCCGCGCAGGCCGTTCCAGGCGATGAAGGCGGTCTCCCGCCACGGAAAGCGCAGGGGGATGAGGCTGGAGAAGATGGCCGCCGGCCGGGCCACCAGGATGAGGAAGAAGGCCACCGCCAGGGCCACATCCAGGTGCTGCGTCAGCTCCGTGGGCGACACCAGCAGGCCCAGCAGCAGGAACATGGTGCCCTGGGACAGCCAGGCCAGGCCGTCCATGGCCTTCAGGGTGGGGTCCAGGGGACGATGGCGCCAGTTGCCCACCACCAGCCCGAGCACGTAGATGGCCAGGAAGCCGCTGCCGCCCAGCTGGTTGGTGCCGGCGAAGACCACCAGCCCCCCGGAGGCGATGAGGAGGGCGAAGAGCCCCTCCGCCAGGCGGGCGCGCTCGCCCATCGCCGCCACCAGCCAGCCCCCCAGCAGGCCCCCGAGGCACCCCAGGACGAACTGCTGGAGCAGGGACAGGAGCATGGCCAGCGGCCCCGTATCCCCCGGCTCCAGGATGAGGCCCACCAGCCCGAGCACCAGGAACACGGCCAGCGGGTCGTTCAGCCCCGATTCGATCTCCAGGGTGGAGCGCACCCGCTCATTCAGCTGGACCGTGCTCTGCTGCAGCAGGGAGAAGACCGCGGCGGCGTCCGTGGAGGCCACCATGCCGCCCAGGAGGAGCCCGTAGCGCCAGTCGATGCCGAACACCAAGGCGGCGAACGCCCCCACCAGCAGGGCGGTGAAGACCACCCCCCAGGTGGCCAGGATGGCCGCCGGCTTCAGGGCGATCCGGAAGGTGGTGAAGCGGGTCCGCAGGCCGCCGTCGAGGAGGATGATGGCCAGGGCGAGGTTGCCCACCAGGAAGGCCGTGCTGAAGTCGTCGAAGTCCACCCCGCCGGGTCCGTCCTCCCCGGCGAGCATCCCCATGACCAGGAAGATCAGCAGCAGGGGCAGGCCCAGCCGTGCCGAGAAGGTGCTCAGCAGGATGCTCGCAAGGACGAGGACCCCGGCTCCAAGTATGAATGTGTTGATCTCACCCATGGTCGTTTCGTGCGGCGCTGCGGGGACAACCGGGGGGGCCAGGAGCGAAAGCGGCCTTCCCCGACGGGAAGGCCGGCGAGGGCGGGAGCGGCGGGAAGGGGGCCGGGGCTAGCCCTCCTCGAGCAGCTCCAGGATGTATTCCTTGAACTCCGGCTGGGCCATGTCACGCCCGCCCATGGCCTTGTAGGCCAGCCGCCCCTCGCGATCCACCAGGAAGGTGGTGGGCAAGCCCTGCACGGGATACTGCTCGATGAGCTCCCCGCCGGAATCCAGCAGGATGGGGAAGGTGATCTCCGTCTCCAGCTCCCCCTGGGTGAAGGAAAAGACGGTGGACTCCTGCTCGCCCACATTCACGGCCAGGATCTCGAAATCCCGATCCTCAAGGTCCTCATACAGCCGCTGCATGGAAGGCATCTCCTCCCGGCACGGCGGGCACCAGGTGGCCCAGAAGTTCACCAGCACCACCTTCCCGCGCAGGTCGTCGAGGCTCCGGGACTCCCCGTCCAGGTCCTGGAGCTCGATCTTGGGGGCCTCGGGCCGATCCTCCATCGGGCTCATGCCCGAGGGCAGGGCCCAGGCCCCCGCAGACGCCAAGAGCAGAAAACATCCCGTGAGAAACCACCCTATGCGCAAACCGGCGTGCATCAGTGAGCGCTCCTTGCAGATCGGTTGTCGGTTACCGCGCCTTGGGACAGAAAAGGTCCTCCAGGGCGGCCTCGCGCCGTTCCCCCCCTTGGCGCCAGCGCGCCACCAGGTCGAAGCGCTGGCCCGGCTCCAGTCCCATGGAAACCATGCCGAGGGCCCAGCCCCCCTGCCCCAGCTCCTCTTCGGCGGGAAACATGGACCAGTCAAAGGCGGTTCGGGCCCGCTCGGGGACCCCCGCGGTTCGCCATCGGGCCTGCCAGTCCTGTTCGGGAACAGGCGGCCGCGATTGGCCCTCCCGCCGGACCCGCCACTGATCCAGGGTGTACCGCAGCTTCTCCCCGGACAGGTTTTCCAGGGTGATGTGAAAGACACAGCTGCGGCTGTATTCCTTGGCCGCCTCCTCGGGGAACCCCCGGCCCAGGAAAAAGGCTCGGGTCTGGCCGGGAAAGCGCGCGGCCACGCGCAGGGAGGTCCCCTCGCCCCGCCAATGCCACAGGGGGGCGCCGGTATCCGGGTCCTCGCCGTGGACCACCTCGCCGCCGTGGGCGGCCTGCGCCGCCAGGGCGATCCAAGCCAGCATGAACAGGATGGGGGTCAGGCCGCCACGCTGCGCCATGCACATTCCCAGGCTTCCGGAAGATGCTGGGTTAGGGGGTCCACGATCACCCCCTCCAGGCGCAGCTGCACGAGCCGAATGGGCCCGCCAAGAAGGGCGGCGGAGGCCATGACCTCGTCCATGGGCCGGATCTCCCCCGCGGCCATCCCCTCGGCGATGATGGACTTGATGATCTCGAAGGGCCGGGAGGCGCAGATGGGCTTCTCCGTGGGAAGGACCTCACGGTGCTTGAAGTACAGCACGTACTCCATCACCTCGGGCAGGCTTTCCGTGGTCTCGAACAGGCTCTCGATTACGTGGTAGCAGCGCTCGCGGGCCCCGGAATACCGCTCGTACACCCGCCGGATGTCCGATTCGACGAAGGAGAGGGTTTCGTAGAACAGCTCCCGGGCCAGCTCCTCCTTGCCGCTGAAGTGATGGTAGATGGAGCCGATGGATAGCCCGCTCTCTCGGCGGATGTCCTGCAAGGAGGTGTTGAAATAGCCGCGCTCGGTAAACAGGTGGCGCGCGGCCTCCAGGATGCGCTGGCGGGTCAGCTCCGAGGATTCGGCCCGCGCCGCGACACGATCGCCCATGGCTGGTCCCCCTTCCGGGGAGGAATCGGAAATGGTTTTCAGGCTAGGTCAGGGGTCGGGGGGTGTCAATCCGCCCCGTCGCGGGCAGGCGGCCCGCTCGCGCTCGAGGGGCCCAGGGCCAGGCCGTGGGCGGCGAGGAAATCCACCGTGGGCGCCACGCAGCGCTCCACCACCCGCGCCCGATGGGGGCTGCTCCGGGCCCTGCGGGCCAGGGCCCGGGGATTTTCCAGGCCCGCTCGGGCGTAGACCCCGGGCGGGGGATAGAAGCATTGCTCGATGAACTGGCGGAACACCCGGCGCACCAGAACCGCCAGGGCGCGTCGGCCCAGCGGCGACATGCGGTCGAGCTTGTCCCCCACCCGTTGGCGGGCGTAGGCGATGTGGCGGGCCTCCTCCCGCATGTGCACCGACACCACGTCCCGCACCGCCTGGGGCAGGCGCTCGTCCCGGTACAGGGCACGATTCACCTGGTCGGGGACGTCCTCGCCGATGAGGATGGTGGCCCAGAAGCCCGCCGAATCGAAGGGAGCCAGCCGGGCGAAGGCCGTGGCCGCGCGGGGCCGGGGCAGCCGGTCGGAGAGGGCGGGCAGACCGCTGCGGCGCATCACCTCCACGAACATGAGGCTGTGGCCGGCCTCCTCCCGGAGCTCGTGAAGCTGGTAGGTGTAGTCCTCCAGCCCCCCCGCCGGCCCGCGCCCGGCCCGGACGGCGATGCGCTGCATGAACAGGGCCTCCAGCCACAGCCCCAGCTCGAGGAAGGCCACGAGCTCGTACTGCCCCAGCAGGCGGCGCCGCTCCGGATCCAGGGCCTCCCATTCCGGGGTGCCGTAGAGGGACACCATCTCCTCGGGCATCCAGGGCAGGTCCCGGTCCAGGGTCTCCCAGGCGACTTGCGCCAGCGGATCCCGGTAATCCGCACTGCTGTTGCTCAGCCGCTCCGGCAGGGAGGGCATGGTGGCGACTCGGCTCATGTCTCGGGTGCACCGCGTGGATCGGTTGGGAAGGGCTGGCCCCGGCAGAGGTCGATGCAGTTTGCCACAGAATAGTTGGGCCGCCAATTCAGAACCCGGGCGGCGCGCCCGCAGTCCACCACCAGCGGATAGCGCAGGCCGGCCAGCCACCCGGGATCGCCGAGGCGCGGGGTCAGACGCCACACCATCCGGTGCGCGGCCTCGGCGGGCCGGTAGGGCAGGCCCCAGGCGCGGCCGTGGTGGCGGCGAATCAGGTCCGGCAGGGGCAGGGGACCCGAGCCGGCGATGTTGAAGGCCCCGGCCACGGGGGTGGCCAGCGCGCGCAGGATGGCGTCCACCGCGTCGTTCTCCCACAGGCACTGCACCGGGGGCGGCTCGGGAGCGCGGATGTAGAGACGGGTGCGGGCGATGCGGTTGAGCAGGGGCTGGGAGCCCGGCCCCACCACCGCGTGCATGCGCAGCCGGGTAACCAGCGGCGTCTCCGCCTCGCGCTCGAAGCTGTCCAGCCAGAACTCCACCGCCGCCTTGTCCTCGCTGTAGCCGAAGCCGGGCATGGGCCGGCGCGGCGCGTCCTCGGTGAGCGGCACGGGATTGTCCGGCCAGGCGCCGTACACCGCCGCGCTGGAGGGGTAGACCACGTGCCGAACCCCGGCCTCGCGGGCCGCCGTGAAGAGGTTGCGGCTGCCCTCCAGGTTGATGGAGCGCATGAGGTTGCGCTCCCGGCGCCGGCGCCCCAGGGAGGCGCCGAGCACGATGAAGGCCAGGTGGACCACGGTGTCCACCCCCTCCAGGTGCTCGCGCAGGTCGGGGGCGCGGATGTCGCTGCGGATGAAGCGGAAGCGCGGGTGGGGGAAGGTCACGGGCCGCCAGTCCAGGCCGATGACCTCCTCCACCCCGGGGCGCTCCAGCAAGCGGGGCAGCAGGGGCTGGGCCAGATGGGAATTGGCGCCGGTTACCAGGATGCGCATGGCAGCTCGATGGCCTTCCGCGGGCCCCCGGGCTCCGCCCTGGGGCGCGACCGCGAGGGAAATGCGGGACTCAGGAGGACTCCCCGTGGAAATGCGGCAGCACCCGCTCGGCCAGGGTCCGCAGGGACTCCAGCGTCACTTCGGTGGGCAGGGCCCCGGCGCCCACCGCCATCAGCAGGTGGTCCACCCCGGCCGCGCGGTACCGCTCCAGCTTCTCTATGCACTCCTCGGGCGAGCCCACCACCACCATGCCCATGGCCTCCAGCAGGGAAAGCCGGACGGCTCGCTTGAGCAGGGGCTGCAGCCGGCCCAGCTTCTGGTAGTAGTCGTAGCTCTCCCGAAACTTCTCCAGCACCGGCCGCGTCTGCCCCAGCAGCCGCTCGTAGTACCAGGTGAAGGGCTGGCGGGCCAGCTCCCGGGCGCGGTCGCCGTCCTCCAGGCACAGCACCCCGATGGTCATGCCGAAGCGGGGGTTGGCCTCCGGGGGCGGCCCCTCGGGCCAGGCCTCGCGCCAGGCCCGCCGGTACTCCTTGAGGTCCTGCTTCACCAGGAACCAGGGCTTGAAGGGCCCCGCCAGGGCGCCGAGCCCCTCCTGGGCGGCCCAGGTGAAGGTCTCCGGCGAAACGGCGGCCGTCCACAGGGGCGGATGGGGGTCCTGCACCACCCCGGGCAGCACCTCCAGGCCCTCCAGCTGGTAGTGGCTGCCCTGGAAATCCACCGGACGCCCGGAGAAGGCCTGGCGGATCACCGCCAGCGACTCGTCCACGATCTCCCGGCTGCGGGCCATGTCGGAGCCGAAGGCGGCGTACTCCTTGGGGGAGAAGCCACGCCCCACCCCCAGCTCCACCCGGCCGCCGGAAAGGACGTCCAGGGTCGCGGCCCGCTCGGCCACCCGCACGGCGTGGTTGTAGGGCAGCACCACCACCCCGTGGCCCAGGCGCAGCCGCCGCGTGCGCTGGCTGGCGGCGGCCAGGAACAGCTCCGGGGCCGAGGAGTGCGAGTACTCGCGCATGAAATGGTGCTCCACCACCCAGGCGGTGGTAAAGCCCAGCTCGTCGGCGAGCGCCAGCTCGCCCAGGGTCTCGGCGAACACCTGGGACTCGCCGCGGCCCCCGTGCTCGGGGACGGCCAGCTCGAAGAAGAGGTCGAATTCCATGCGCCGGGGCTATCCTGGTGCGCGGCCGATTGGTTACGATTTCCGCAGGATTCTACCCTACACGAGGACGCAGTTCAGGGCGTGCCTCGCCCACCGGAAGCAGGAGATCATGGAAGCCAGGCTCGACCCCCGGGAAGTTCAGCAATCGATGGCCTTCGACCCCGACCAGGTGGCCGACTTCCGGCGGCGCTGGTCCCTGCTCATGGAGCTGGCCGTGTGGGGCGACCTCAAGGCCGCCGAGATCGGCGCCCTGCCCAAGCTGCGCAAGCGCATGCTGGAGTACGGCGAGAAGATCCGCTCTCTGTTCAACGACCGTTCCTGGATCCCCCAGCCCCGCGACCAGATCAAGAGCGTGCTCACGGCAAGCCTCGACGTCCGCGACAAGCTCCAGGCCGTGGAGAAGGAGACGGAGGTCCTCACCGGCGGCAGTGACCTGGAGCGGTTCAACGCCGAATTCGACCGCCTCCGCACGGACCTGGTGGCCCTCATGGAGCACCACGAGGCCCTCTGGAAAGACCTGCTGAATCGGCTTTACGATGGCTATGAGGAGTGGCAGGCCTCCCGGGGGCGGGAGCCGGGCGGGGAGTAGACGGCCCCGCCGCCCCGGAAAGCCACCTTCAACCGACAAGGGGGAAGCGATGAAAGCCGTGGTGATGGCCGCCCCGGGCGGTCCCGACGCGTTGCGCGTGCAGGAGGTTTCCGACCCCGAGCCCACGGGGGAGCGCGACCTCCTCATCCGCCTCAAGGCCGCCGGGATCAACCCGGTGGACACCAAGATGCGCTCCGGCGGCACCTATGGCACCGGCGACGAGCCGGTGATCCTGGGCTGCGACGGCGCGGGGGTGGTGGAGCAGGCGGGCCCCGGGTGCACGCGCTTCCAGCCGGGGGACGAGGTCTACTTCTTCAACGGCGGCATCGGCACCGAGCCCGGCAACTACGCCGAGCGTACGGTGGTGGACGAGCGCTTCGTGGCCGCCAAGCCGGAGACCCTGTCCTTCGCCGAGGCGGCGGCGGTGCCGCTGGTGGCCATCACGGCCTGGGAGTCGCTGTTCGACCTCGGCGCCCTGCAGGCCGGGCAGCGGGTGCTGGTCCACGCCGGAGCCGGCGGGGTGGGCCATGTGGCCCTCCAGCTCGCCCACCGGGCGGGCGCCAAGGTCTGCACGACCGTCGGCTCCGACGACAAGGCCGCCTTCGTCCGCGATCTGGAGGTGGCGGAGCCCATCCCCTACAAGGAGGTGGACTTCGTCGACGCGGCCCGGGCGTGCTCGGATCAGCGGGGCGTGGATCTGGTCCTGGACACGGTAGGGCCGCAGGTCCTGGAGGCCAGCTTCCCGGCGGTGCGCTTCTACGGCCGAGCCGTCACCCTGCTGGACCCCACGGGGATCCGCCTCAAGCAGGCACGGCTGCGCAACCTGGGCGTGTTCCTGGAGCTCATGCTCTCCCCGCTGTTCTTCGGCCTCACCGAGGCCCGCGAGCACCAGGCCTGGATCCTGGAGGAATGCGCCCGGATGATCGACAACGGCGAGCTCCGGGTCCACCTGAACCGGACCTTCGCCCTCGAGGAGGCCGCCGAGGCCCACCGCCTCCTGGAGGAGGGCCACATGATCGGCAAGCTGGCCCTCACCATGGAGTGACCCCAGCCCGCGGCCCGGACGGGCCCGGGGAACATCGGACCGAGCCATGACCGAGCACACCGACCTGCTCCTTCCCGGCACCCTCTGGGACCGCATCCGCGAGCGCACCGACCGCGCCCTGGGGACGGGCGCCCTGCAGCCCATCCCCACGGAGTGCGAGGTGGTCCTGGACGAGGGCATCGATTTCCAGGTGCGGATCGCCCCCAGCCTGGACCAGAAGATCGCCGAGATGCGGGCCCAGCGCGAGAAGGAGGCCGCCGGCGAGCGCTTCGACCCCTTCGCACGCCCGGAGCCCGACCTCTACCTGGGCAGCCTGACCCCCTCCCACTACGCCCTGCTCAACAAGTTCCCGGTGCTGGAGCACCACCTGCTGATCGTCACCTGGGGCTACGAGGACCAGCAGAGCCTGCTCACCCATCCGGACTTCACCGCGGTGGACGTGGTCCTCTCGGAGATCGACGGCCTGGTCTTCTACAACGCCGGGCCCACCGCGGGGGCCAGCCAGCCCCACAAGCACCTGCAGCTGGTGCCCCTGCCCCTGAGCGACGGCGAGGGGCGGCTGCCGGTGGACGCCTTGCTGGAGCCGGAACGGCTCCCGGAGAACCCCACGCGGGTCGCCCGGCTCCCCTTCCCCCACGCCGCCTGCCGGGTGGATTTCCGGAGCCAGACCTCGGAGCAGCTGGAGAAGGTCTTCTACGAGCTGCGGCGGGAGCTGGGGATCTGGTACGAGGACACCCCCTACAACCTCCTGGCCACCCGGCACTGGATGATGCTGGTGCCCCGCGCCCGGGAGCGCTTCGAGGGCCTCATGATCAACGCCCTGGGCTTCGCCGGCGGCTTCCTGGTGCGCAACCGCGACGACCTGGAGCAGCTGCGGCGCATCGGGCCCATGCGGGTCCTGCGGGGGGTTTCGGAATAGCCACGGCCGGCACGCGCCGGCAGGGAGGCCGCCCATGCGCATCACCCTGCACGGTCCCCAGGACCTCACCCTCTCCGCCCTCCCCGAGGAGGGCCTGCAGGTAGCCGCGGAGCGGGACGACGTCCACTTCAGCGCCATGGAGATGTTCAACACCTCCCTGGCCCTGTGCACCGCCTCCGTGCTCATGAGCTACGCCGAGCGCATCGACGCCGGCCTGAACGGACTCACGGTCCGCATGCGCTGGGAGTACCACGCCGACCCCTACCGCATCGGTCGCATCGCCATGGACATCCACTGGCCCGACCTGCCGGAGAGCCGCCGCAAGGCGGCGGAGCGGGCCGCCGAGCAGTGCACCCTCCACCACACCCTGGAGGTTCCCCCGGAGCTGGTCACCCGGGTGGAGGGGCCGGACACCGACTCGGAATAGAAGGGAAGGGCCGACTCACCCCACCTCCCGGCTGCGCGCCGGCTCCACGGGCCGGGCCCACTCCCAGGTCAGGGGGCACTCGAAGCGGAACCGCACCACGTCGCTGGCCAGGGCCAGCTCCCCCTGGGCGGCGCGCCAGTTGCGCTCCCGCACCGTGCGCTCCATCCATTCGAACAGCTCGGCGAGGGCCTTGCCCACGGCCACCCGCCGCTCATAATCCATGCCTCGGGCGTACCAGGTGGCCCGCGCGGGCCCCATGGCCTCCCGGCCCACCTGGATGAGATGCACCACCAGCATGGAGCGCACCGTCCCCTTCCCCAGGCGTCCGCAGAGGTGGGCCAAAGGCCCCTGCCCCGCCACCTTCCGGGTGGGGAGGTGGGCCGTCAGGTCCCCGGGCAGAATGCTCCACAGGGGCTCCCCCGCGCGCTCGCCATGGAGGAGCAGCTCCTCCCCCAGCGCCTGGAAATCGGGGATCGGGTCCTCCCCGGTGCGGGACGCCTTCTGCATGAGGGCCTTGGCGCGGGGGATATAGCCCCCCACCGGAAACCCCGGAATCCAGTGGTCCAGGACGGCATGCACGAAAAGCTCCGGACGGGTCCGGCCGTCCGGGGGACAAGGGATAACGCCCTCCTCCGCCCCCTTACCGGCCAGGAACTCCAGCCGCCACCCCCCGGTTCCGTCCTCCCGTGGCTCCCGGAAGGAGACATTCATGGTTGCCACACCTTTGCGGATCCTATCCATGGGTATCGATCTCTGACCTATCCGCCGACATCCGCCCCCCATTTCCGACACGCCTCGTCGCCTCGCTGGCGAGGCCCGGCGTGCTGCCCGGAAACGGCGTCCTGCCTTCCAAGGTAGGCGGAATGTGTCGACCGACAAGACAGGGTGGGCCCCAATGGGCGGACATGGAGGCCGGGAAAAGAGCCGGGGGAAAGAAGTTGGAGGTGGGCCCAAGTGCCCGGATTGGCGTCGCAAACGGGGATTAGGGGGGAACCCGCAGGCAGGGCGAAACCGGACAGGGGCTTCGGGTCACGGGGGGCACCCGGTGCAGCGGACCGCTCCGGAAGAGACAGAGGGCAAGGACGGCCCGGGCGTCCGGGACGCCTTCAGACGGGCAGGGGCCGGACCGCCTCCACGGCCTCCGGCTGGTGGATCCGGAAGGCCACCCGATCGGGGGTCAGCCCCACCTCGCCGTCGGCCTCGCTCCAGCCGGCCTCCAGGGCGCGGGCGTCCACCCGCTCGAACAGCGCCTGGAGGGCCAGCCCCATGGCGGAGCGGCGCGCGTAGTCCAGGCCCCGGGCCTGCCAGCCCGCCCGGGCCTCCTCCATGCCCGCCCAGCCCAGCTCCACGAAGCGGGCGATCAGGGTGGCCCGCACCAGGCCGCTCCCGAGCTCCTCCACCAGGGTCTGCATGCGGGCCCGGTCCGGGCCCTCTTTCGGCAGGCGCTGCGCCAGCTCCGGGGGCAGGAAGGTCTCCAGCGGCTCGCCGTGGCAGTCGCCGCGCAGCAGGTCCTCGTCCACCATCTGCCCGTAGTCGGGAACCGGATCGGAGCCCGTGCGCGCCGCGAGCTGCACCAGGGCCTTGGCCTCGCTGCGGTGTCCGGAAAGGGAAAAGCCCGGCACCCAGTGGTCGAGGATGTCGTGAATGAGGACGGAGGTGGGGATGCGCTCACCGGGATAGGGGGTGGCGGCGATCACCTCCGCCTCCTCGGACGCCTCCCGCAGCTTCCAGCCGCGCGCTCCGAAGCCGTCCTGCCAGGTGGCCCGGTACAGCACCGGGACGGTGCATTCCGGGATCCGCTCGCCTGCTGCCTCCATGCCCGAACCTCCTTTCCCCAGGAGTCCCCATCCCGGTGCGCTGAACGGCTCCCCGGCGAGAGCCTGCACCGCCCCCGCCGTGCGGGCCGCTCCTTACAGGGCCACCAGCCGGGCCTCTCCGGCCCCCTCCCGGGCGGCGCCCAGGATCTCTTCGGCCGGGAGGCGCTGCGGGTCGTACCACACCTGGAGCAGGTGGCTCCGCCGAGGGTGGAAACGGGCCGCCGCCACGCCGTCCCGCTCCTCCAGGGCGGAGGCCAGCCGCCGCCCTTGCTCGGCCTCCAGGTCCTTGTCCACGTGCACCAGCAGGTCGGGGTAAGCCATGGCCTTCCTCCTTTTTTCTTAACGTTAAGGTTAAATTACGGAGGCCAGGGGCCCCTGTCAATGGCCCGGCCCTGAGGCTCAGGGATCCGGTTCCTCCCGCCACACCAGCTTCAGAAGCTCCGCCTCCTCCTGCCCGTTGCGGGCCGGGCATTCCGGACAGCCCGATGCCGTGGGCGGGTGCGGACAGTCGTAGCACCGGCGCACCAGCCGGTCCGCGGCCTCGATCTCCCCCATCAGGGCCTCACAGCGGGCCTTCAGGGCGGCCGTCTCATCGTGGAGTCGACGCAGGAGCCCGTGCACCTTGTGCCCCGCTTCGTCTCCGGTCCGGCTGGCCTCCCGGGCGGCCACCAGGGCCCGGATCTCTTCCAGGGAAACCCCCAGGCCCGCCAGCTCCAGGATGAGCCGCGCCCGCTGCCGGTCCCGGTCCGAGTACATCCGGGTGCCGCGGTCTGTCCGGGCGGGCCGCAAAAGGCCCTGCTCCTCGTAGAAGCGCAGGGTGCGGGTGGTGGTGCCCAGCTCCTCCGCCACCTCGCCGATCTTCCAATGCTGTCTCGGTGGGGTCATGTGCCGCTCCTTGAGGGGATCCATGCTACTCCCGTCCTCCTCTTCCGTGGAACACTTTGCCTCCGCGTTGTCATCCCCTACCCCCCGGCCTACTATGTGGCCCACAACCCGCCCAAAGGGGGCTCAGGGGGGGCGGGGATATCCGTGAAAGAGGAGCCGGTTATGAAAAAGGCATGGGCAGCGGGGGCCGTGGCGGTTCTCGCCGGGATGGGGGCGGCCGTCCCGTATTTTGCGGGCATGCAGGCGGAGCGGGCCTTTCGGGACAACCAGGAGGCCCTGTCCGAGCACCCCCAGGCGGATCTGGAAGTGGTGCGCTACGAGCGCGGCTGGCTCGGCGCCGAAGCCGAATCCCGCCTGACCGTGGGAGCCCCCGGGGAGGCTGTGGAGGTGGACCTGGAGCACGCCGTTTCCCACGGGCCGACCCCGGCCACTCCGGCCCTGGCTCGGGTGGTAACCACCCCGGTCCCCCGGGGAGAGGCCCGGGAGCAGGCGCGCCACTTCTTCGGCGAGCAGGCGCCCCTCACCGCCGACCTCACCATCGGACTCACCGGCGAGCAGCGCCTGGCTCTGTCCTCCCCCTCCTTCGAGGGCCACCCCACGGACGCCCCGGAGACCCGGATCCGGTGGGAGGGGCTGGAGGGCACGGGCGAATTCGATGGTGATTCCGGGACTCTGGACCTGGAGATGCCGGGTGTGCGGATCGCGGACGAAGTGGGTCATTTCCAACTGAAAGGCAGCGAGCTGCGGTCGGAGGTCACGCGGGGCGGCGAGGGCCTGTGGCTGGGCACCAGCGACTTCGCCACCGAACGGCTGTCCATGGAGGTCCCCGATCCCGAAAGCGACGCCCTCCAGGAATTGGAGCTTGGCGGCTTGAGCCTCCGGCAGGTGGTTAAGCAGGCGGAGGAGGAAGGTTTTCTGGATATGGCGAGCCGTCTAGCCGCCGACCGGGCGGCGTTCAACGGCGAGGCAGTGCGCGACGCCCGCCTCGCCCTGGAGCTGCGCCACCTCGAAGAAGAGGCCTACCGGCGGACCGGCGAGCGGGTGCGGGAGATCCAGGCCGAGGCGCTCGACGAGGAGGAGACGGCCCAGCGCGTGCAGGCCATACTCCGGGAAGAGCTGCCCCGACTGCTGGAAGGCTCCCCGGAGGCCGCCCTCACGGAGCTGGCCTTCGAGGCCCCCAACGGGGACTTCCGGGGCAGCGCCGAGGCCCGCTACCGGGGCGACGGCGAGGCCGCCCGGGGCATGGTGGAGAACCCCGCCCTCCTGGTACGGCACCTGGAGGCCGAGGCGGAGCTCCGGGCCGCCAAGCCCTTGATCATCGGCCTGCTGGAGGAACGAACCCGCAACCAGATCGAAGAGGAAGCCGGGGCGGAGGGAGACCGCGTGGAGCGGGAGCGGCAGGTGGAGCGCACCGTGCGCCAGCAGCTGGCCATGATGGAGGCCATGGGCTTTGTGGCCGCCGAGGAGGAGCATTACGCCTCGCAGGTGGCCTGGAACCGGGGCAACCTGTCCGTCAACGGCCGGCCCCTGAACCTGGGAGCGGCCATGGGAGGCGGCAACGGTCCGGCCCTGCCCTAGGCGGCGGTCCAACCGCAAAAAAACCCGGCCCAGCGGCCGGGTTTTTTGCGTACCGACGTACGGCCGCCGGCCTCAAAAGCGGTCGGTGACCACCACCTCCTCCAGGGGCAGCTGACCCGGCTTCGGGAAGGGGTCCTTCGTCCGCTTGCCCATGGCCACCATCATAGAGATGGCGTGGTCCTCCGGCAGGTTGATGAGCTCGGCCACGGCCTTGAAGTCGAAGCCGTCCATGGGGCAGGTGTCGTAGCCCCGCTCGGTAGCAAGCAGCATGAGCGACTGGGCGATCATGCCGCAGGAGCGCATGCCCTCGTCCCGCGCCACGTCGGGCCGACCGTCGTAATACCGGCGGATGTTGGGCACGATCATCTCCTGCACCTCCTGGGGCGCGTCCACCCAGTAGCGCTCGGGCTCCCTGTCCCATGCCTTCAGGTCGGCGCACAGCACCAGCAGCTCGGAGGCATCGGTCACCTGGGGCTGATCCCAGGCCACTTCCCGGATCTGCCCGCGCAGCTCCGGATCCGACACCCGCACGATGCGCCAGTTCTGGATGTTGAAGGCCGTGGGCGACAGGATCGCCGTCTCCAGGATTTCCTGGACCTCCTGCTCGGGGATGCGGAATTCGGGATCGAAGGCCTTCACCGCGCGACGGGCCTTCATGGCGTTGGTGACACTCGCGACCGCGGTTTCGCCTGCAATGTCGTTCATTCTGCTCCCTCTTGTCGGGCTCGATGGAATGCGGCGCAGCTTCCCCTGCCCATCTTTCAGGGCCGTGGGTTCCCGCCAGGCGGACTGCCGGGCCTCGGGGAAGGCGCTGCCCAAGGCCGGCTCCCGCGCCGGCAGCCGCGTGCCGATACGGAGTAGGGGGTTACGAGGGGCCCGGCGACCCGGAGGCGAGGGGCGGTTCCAGGGCCCCGGCGGCATAGGCGAGCTCCAGGGCGTCCTGCAGCCATTGGAGGCGCTGGGCGGGAGTGCGGAGCAGGAAGGCCTCCCGGCGCAGGCGCTCGGCATCGGCCCATCCCCCCCAGGAGGCGGGGCCGGGCCCGCCCGTGTGGGACCCCCGCTGCGGCTCACGGTTTCGGGTCATGGCCCATCCTCTGCTCGATCTCGCGCAACCGGCGGGCATCTTCCCGATCGGACTCCCGCCCGGTGGCCTCCTTGAGGGCGATCAGGTCTTCCAGGGAAGCCAGGTGGCAGCGCCCGTCCGGGAGCTCCACATCCCGGGCCCGCTGCCAGAGCCCCTCGAAGGGCAGGGGCGGCTCGACGAACAAGTCTACCGTAGGGGAGCTCCCCGAGGCATCCCAGAAGCTGAAGACCCGCAGCCCCTCCCGCTCGACCCACTCCCGCCGCCGGGCGGGATCCGCGAAGTCCCGGGGGTCCACCGGCGCCCCGGCCCGGAAGCCGCTCGCCAGGAGGGCCTCCACCGCGCGGCGGGCGTTGCCCGGCTCCAGGTCCACCACCAGGTCGATGTCGGCCGTGAGGCGATCCAGGCCATGGAGCACGGTGGCCAGCCCGCCCACCACCACATAGCGCACGCCGGCCGCGTTCAGGGCATCGAAGACACGCGTGAAATTGGTGGGCGCCAAGATCTACCCCGCGGTTTGCAGACAGCGGCCGGTTCCCGCCCGGAGCTTGGGCCGCTCCGTCCCGGAGCGTCCTCCTGGAATTATTTCCCCCTCGACGCCCGCGCTCAACCCGCCTTCGGGGGAACCCTGCCCGGCCCCGCTTCCGCCCGGGCGCCCCGCCAACCCTTTGTCGGGGAACGGGAAAGGGCGCCGGGATTGGCTCCGGCCGCCGTTCCCGGTAAGGTTTGGGGACACTTACTTATGCCGCAGCTGTCCGAAGTCGGCGAAGCGTATCCGCCGGGGGACAGCCTTAAAACAGGGGGGAATTCATGCAAGCCAAGAGGGTCTTGCCCGCGCTGGGCGCCTGCGCCGGCGCCGTCCTGCTTACCGCCTGCGCCGGAGAGTCCGGCGGGGGCGGAAGCGACACCGGGGACATCACCGTCGCCGTCACCGACGCCCCGGTGGACGCCGCCGAGGAGGTGGTGGTCACCTTCGACGGCGTGACCCTGAAACCCGCGGACGGCCCGCCCGTGGAGCACACCTTCGCGAAGGCCCGGAGCGTGGACCTGCTCACGCTCACCGGCAGCGCTCGCGAGAAGCTGCTCGAAGGCGTAACCGTGCCATCGGGCCCGTACAACTGGATGCGCCTCAACGTGCAGGCCGAGCAGGGGGTCGCCGACTCCTACATCCGGATGGAGGATGGGAGCGAGCATTCCCTGTACGTGCCGAGCGGGGCGCAGACCGGCCTCAAGCTGGTGCGGGGCTTCACGGTCCCGGCGGGCGGGGAGGCCGACTTCACGGTGGACTTCGACCTCCGCAAGTCCGTCCACGAGCCCGGCGACGACGGCGACTATTACCTGCGGCCGGCCCTGCGCCTGGTGGACAACGCCGCCACGGGCCATCTGGAGGGCAGCGTGACGACCGGCTACGTCGGCGAATCCTGCGACAGCCCGGACAACGGCCTGGCCGTGTACGTTTACGAGGGCTCCGGCGTGACCCCGGACGACGTGGACGGCACCGAGCCGGACCCCGTCACCTCGGCCATGGCCGTGCAGGAGGAAGAGTCCGGCGACTACCGCTACGAGGTCGGCTACCTGGCGGCGGGCAGCTACACCGTGGCCTTCACTTGCGACGCCAGCGACGACGACCCGGAGGCCGACGACGACATCGATCTGCGGGATCCCGCCGACGTGGAGGTGACCGAAGGGGAGACCGCCACCCACGACTTCACCCTGTAAGCGGCGGCCGCACCCCAAGGGAAAAGGCCCGGCGCACGCCGGGCCTTTTTCGTGGGGGAAACGGGGCCGCGGGTCGGATGGTTTGATAGGCTGGACGGCTTCCCCTTCGATGCGCCACCACAGCGACCGCCCATGAACCACACCCGCCTCGCCCTGCTCCTCGGGGCCACGGTGGCCGTGAGCCCCCTGGCCATGGACGCCTACCTGCCCGCCTTCCCGGAGATCGCCGCCACCTACGGCATCGCCTCCGGAGAGGTGGGGGTGACCGTGAGCGTCTACCTGGTGGGGCTGGCGCTGGGCCACCTGGTGGGCGGCCCCCTTTCCGACCGCTACGGCCGCGACCGGGTGCTGTACGGCGGGCTGGCCCTGTTCCTGGCCGGCAGCCTGCTGGTGGCGGCCAGCCCCAGCTTCGCCGCCTTGACCGGCTGGCGCTTCCTCCAGGCCCTGGGCGCGGGATGGTGCGTGGTCAGCGTGCCGGCCATCGCCCGCGACCACTCCAGCGGCGCCGAGGGCGCCCAGCTGTTCAGCCTGATCGGGCTGGTGATCTTCGTGGCGCCCGCCGCGGCCCCCTCCATCGGCACCCTGATCCTGACGGTCACCGGCTGGCCTGGGATCTTCGTGTTCCTGGCGGCCTACGCCGGGGCGCTCGCGGTGCTGCTGCGCCTGACCCTGTTCCGCCGCTGGCAGGGCCGCCCCAGCCATCGCCATCCGCTGCACACGGTGGTCACCAACTACGCCACGGTGCTGCGCCATCGCACCGCCATGCGCCTGCTGGCGGTGCAGTCCCTGGTGTTCTCGGTGATGATCCTGTTCATCACCCACGCCTCGTTCATCTTCCAGGAGTGGTACGGCCTGTCCAAGGCCGCCTTCTCCGGCTGGATGGCCGCCCACATGGTGCTCATGGGCGGTTTCAACCTGCTCAACCGCTGGCTGCTCAACTACCGCCACCCGTCCGAGGTGCTGCGCGTGGCCATCGGCCTTCAGGCGGCGGCCGCCCTCTATCTGGCCGGAATCGCCCTCACCGAGCCGAGCCTGGCCCTGTTCCTGCCCGGGCTGCTCCTGGCCATCGGCTCCTTCGGCGCCGGGGTGCCCAACACCTTCTCCCTGTACCTGGACTTCTTCCGGGACATCGCCGCCACCGCCTCGGCCCTGATGGGGGCAGTGCGCTTCTCGGTGGCGGGCGGAATCAGCGCCACCTCGTCCATGCTGGTGGGCGGCAGCCTGTGGGGGGTGACGGCCATGATGGCCGCCTGCGCGCTGACCGCGCTCCTCCTGGCGTGGGGGGTCCCGAGGGCGGTGGAGCGGAGCGCCGCGGGCTAGCCAGCCTCCGTCGGCGCGGCCAGCTCCACCACCGCCACCAGCCCGGAGCCCTCGGGGTTGGCCTCCAGGCGAAGGCGCCCGCCGTGCAGGGCGGCCACCCGGGCGGCCACGGAGAGCCCGAGACCGGAGCCGGAGCCCGGGCTGCCCGCCGGGCGGTAGAAGCGCTCCAGGACCCGTTCCCGCTCCTCTTCCGGGAGCCCCGGGCCGCGGTCGGTGACGGTGATGCGCAGGGGCTCGGCCTCCAGCCGCACCGTGACCGGACCGCCCTGCCCGCCGTACTGCACGGCGTTCTCCACCAGGTTGCGGACCATCTCCTCCAGGGCACCGGCGTCTCCCGGAAACCGGACCGGGGCCGCGGGCCGGTGCAGCTCGATGGTGCCTGCCGGAAGGCCCTGATCGCGGCGGACGGCGGCCACGGCGTCCTCCACCACGCCGTCCAGGTCCAGGGGCTGGCCGGGGCGTTCCTCCTCCTCGTCGAACCGCGCCAGGGTGAGGAGCTGGCGCACCAGGCGGTCGGCACGGTCCGTGCCCCGCACCACCTGGTCGAGGGCGCGCTCCCGGGTCTCCCCGTCGGGGGCCCCGCGGGCCACCTGGGCCTGGGTCCGGAGGGCCGCCAGGGGGGTGCGCAGCTGATGGGCGGCGTCGGCCAGGAACCGGCGCTCCCGGCCCAGGGTCTCGCGCAGGCGCCCCAGCAGGCGGTCGATGGCCGCCAGCAGGGGGGCCACCTCGCGCGGGGCCGCGCTGCCGCCCTCCAGCGGCTCCAGGCGGTCCGTGTCGAGCCGCTCCACCCGGTCCGTGGCCGCGCGTAGCGGCACCAGACCACGCCGCACGGCGAACCCGATGGCCAGCGCCAGGGCCGGCAGGGCCAGCAGGAAGGGGACCGCAAGGCCGGCGGCGATCCGGTTGGCCAGCCCGTGGCGCAGGGCCTGGCGCTCCCCCACCAGCACGCGCGGCGCGCCCTGCCCCGCCTCCGCGGCGAAGACGCGCCATTCCTCCCCCTGGGCGGTGACGTCGGAGAATCCCTGGGGGATCCGGCTGAGGGGGTTCTCGGGGGCGCCGTCGGAGCGCGACAGCAGCTGGCCGTCCAGGGACCAGACCTGACAGGCCAGCCCCTCCGTCAGGCCCTCCCGCTCGCGTGCCTCCAGGGCCTCCTCCAGCCCGGAATCCCGGGGGGCGGAGCCGTGCCACAGGTTCTGCACCAGATGCGCGGACTCCGCCAGCTTGGCGTCGAGCACGTCGTTCACCTCGGCCCGCAGGGACACGAAGATCCAGGCGGCCGCCACCGCCCAGACCAGGGCCAGGGTCCCGCCGATCACCCAGAACAGGCGGCGGCGCAGGGAAGGCGTTCTATTCCGTTGCAAAGCGATACCCCACGCCGCGCACGGTGCGTATGCGGTCGCTTCCCAGCTTGCGCCGCAGGTGGTGGATGTGCACCTCCAGGGCGTTGCTGGCCACCGCCTCGTCCCAGCCGTACAGCCGCTCCTCCAGGTGCTCCCGGGGCACCACGTGGTCGGCCCGCTCCATGAGCATGCTCAGGACCGCCGTCTCCCGCCGCCCCAGGGACTTCTCCACGCCGTTCACCCGCACCCGCAGGCGGTTCGGGTCCAGCTCCACCCCGTCCGCCATGAGCCGCTCCTCGGCCAGGACCGCCCGCCGCCGGGCCAGCGCCCGCAGGCGGGCGGCCAGCTCCTCCAGATCGAAGGGCTTGGTCAGGTAGTCGTCGGCACCCGCATCCAGCCCCTCGATCCGCTCCTCCACCGCGTCCCGCACCGTCAGCAGCAGCACCGGCACCATGAGCCCGGCCTCCCGGAGGCTCCGGATCACCTCCACCCCCGACCGCTCGGGGAGCAGCCAGTCCATCACCACCAGGTCGAAGGGCTCGCTCCTGAGGGCCTGCTCCGCATCGGCGCCGTCGGTCACCCAGTCGGTGGTGAAGCCCTTGGCGCGCAGGCCGGCCTGGATGCCGTCCCCCAGCAAGGCGTCGTCCTCCGCGATCAAGACCCGCATGAGCCCATCCTCCAGATTCCTGAGCCTAACCGGCCCGCCTTAAGCGGCCCTTAAACGGCCCGAACAACGGATTTCGCCCCTTTAAGGGGACCTTAAGCCTCATGGGTCATCCTCCCCGGCGTACCCAACCCAGGGAGTGGACCATGGCGGAAGATTCCAACTACCCGGACCGTCGACGGTTTCTGGCCGGAGTCGGCGGCCTGGCCGGCGCGGTAACCCTCGCCCCCGCCGCCCGCGCGGCGGAGGACGGCCTGAGCTTCCCGGGGGAGGACCCCGAGATCCGCATCGTCTTCCAGGTGAACCGGGATGACTCGGAATATTACGGCCAGCTCCTGTTCAGCATGGGGGAGATCCTGCGCCAGCTGGACAACCAGGCCCAGCTGGTGGCCGTGGGCTTCGGGCCCGGCCTGGGCCTGCTGCTCAAGGAGCCCCCGGAGACGGTCAGCACGAATCACAGCGATCGCATCGAGAGCCTTATGGCCTACGACGTGAGCTTCCGGGCCTGCCGCAACACCATGGAAGCCATGGAAGTCGCCGACGAGGACCTGCTGGACGGCATCGAGCCCGTCCCCGCCGGCGTGCTGGAGATGGCCCAACTGCAGCAGGAGGGATATTCCTATGTGGCTTGGTAGACCCGGCAACGGCAGGCGGCGTTCCTTGCTCGCCGCCCTGACCGTGGCGGGGGCCCTGCTCCTCGCCGTAGGCCCGGCCAGTGCCCAATCGGACTCGGACGCCTGGGAGGTCCTGGAGAACGAGTCCCACTGGGTTACCACGGGCACGGAGGACCCCGAACGGATCGTCTACGTCTTCACCGACCCCAACTGCCCCTACTGTCACGACCTCTCGAAGGCCACCAAGCCCTACTACGAGGAAGGGCTCCAGGTGCGCCACATCCTGGTGGGCATCCTGCGGCCCAGCAGTCCGGGGAAGGCGGCGGCCATCCTCGGAGCCGACGACCCCAGCCAGGCCCTGAACGAGCACGAGCGCAGCTACGGGGACGGCGGCATCGACCCCGTGGACAGCCCGGGCGCGAAGATCCAGTCCCGGCTCGAGGACAACCAGCGGCTCATGCAGCGCCTCGGGGCCCAAGCCACCCCCGCGTTGGTCTACCGCGACGCCGACGGGGAGGTGCACATGGTCGCTGGGATGCCGCGGCTGGAGGCCCTGCCGGAGATCCTCCGGCTGCCGGAGCAGCCCGTCGAGGACCCCGACCTGAAGAAGTATCTCTGAGCCCCGCGCCAGCGGAAACTACAGGAGGCCGCGCAATTGCGTAGATCCATGACGAGCCACCCGCTACTGGGGTCATTCCTGCTCCCCCTTGCCCTGCTCGCAGGGATCCTCGGCAGCGGTATGGCCCAGGCCCAGGACATCCCGCAGCCCGAGGAGGCGTTCGAGGTCTCGGCGGAGGCTGTGGGGCCGGAGACGGTGCGCCTGACCTGGGACGTGGGCGACGACACCTACCTCTACCGCGACAAGCTCGATCTTTCGGTGGTGGAGCCCGAGGGGGGCGAGGTGGCCGCCACCGAGGTGCCCCGGGGCAAGGAGAAGTACGACGAGACCTTCGGCGAGGAGATGGAGGTCTTCTACGACGAGGCCACCCTCACCGCCGAGCTCAGCGGCGTCGAGGACGCCGACGAGGTGGTGGTGGAGGCCCGCTACCAGGGCTGCGCCGAAGCCGGGGTGTGCTACCCGCCGCAGACCGAGGAGCTCACGGTCTCCCTGGCCGACGCCCCCGCGGACGGGTCGAGCGCCGACGGCGGGGAGGGCGCCGCGGCCGGTGACGCCGGCGAGGGCGCCGGGGAAGGGGCTGCCGCCTCCGGCGGCTCC
>NZ_JBKGZG010000034.1:0-27530 GCF_046545655.1 Thiohalorhabdus sp.
AGCCGCTCCAGCACCCCCTCGTAGATCTCCGCCAGCCGCTCCAGGTCCTCCATGGCCACCCGCTCGTCCACCTGGTGGATGGTGTCGTTGAGTGGACCGAACTCCGCCACCTGGACCCCGTGCGGTGCGATGAAGCGGCCATCGCTGGTGCCGCCGGCGGTGGAGAGGTGGGTGTCGACGCCGGTGGCCTCGCGGATGCTCTCGGTGAGCGCGTTCACCAGCGGGCCGGGCTCGGTGAGGAAGGGGTCGCCGTTCTCGTGCCAGTGCAGGTCGTAGCGCAGCCCAAAGCGGTCCAGGATCTCGTGGACCTGGGCCTTGAGGTCGTCCTTGGTGCGCTCCGTGGAGTAGCGGAAGTTGAACTGCACGTCCAGGGTGCCGGGGATGACGTTGTGGGCCCCGGTTCCGGCCCGGACGTTGGGGATCTGGAAGCTGGTGGGCGGAAAGTAGGCGTTGCCGGCGTCCCATTCGGTCTCCACCAGCTCCTGCAGAGCGGGCAGGGCGCGGTGGACCGGGTTGTCCGCCTTGTGGGGGTAGGCCACATGACCCTGCGTGCCGAGGACCACCAGCTCCCCGGTCAGCGACCCCCGCCGGCCGTTCTTCACCGTGTCGCCCAGCCGCTCGCTGCAGGAGGGCTCCCCCACCAGACAGTAGTCCGGCATCTCGCCGCGCTCGGCGAGCCGGCGCACCATTACCGGCGTGCCGTGCACGGCCGGACCTTCCTCGTCGCCGGTGATGAGCAGGGCGATGGAGCCCTGGGGCTCCGGGTGGCGGGCCAGGAACCGCTCCACGGCCACGGTGAAGGCGGCCAGGGAGCCCTTCATGTCCGCCGCGCCGCGCCCGTAGAGATGGGCCCCGGAGGCGGTGGGGGAGAAGGGCGGATGGGTCCAGTCCTCCTCGGCGCCGGTGGGCACCACGTCCGTGTGGCCGGCGAAGGCCACCACCGGCCCCCGATCGCCCAAGCGGGCGTAGAGGTTGGCCACGCCGCCCTCGCTCATGTCCTCCAGGCGGAACCCCAGGGGGGCCAGCCGGTCGCGCAGCGGCGCCTGGCCGGCCCCGTCGTCGGGGGTGATCGACGGGATGGCGATGAGCTCGCGGGTGAGCTGGGTGACGGCGTCCGTCAATTCAGGCGTCCCGCAGCAGCTCGTTGACGGAGGTCTTGGCGCGGGTGCCGGCGTCCACCTGCTTGACGATCACCGCGCAGTAGAGGCTGTGGGTGCCGTCGGAGGAGGGCAGGGTGCCGGGGACCACCACGGAGTTGGCCGGCACGCGGCCCTTGAGGATCTCGCCGGTCTCGCGGTTGTAGATGCGGGTGGACTGGCCGAGGTAGACGCCCATGGACAGCACCGAGCCTTCCTCGACGATGACGCCCTCGGCCACCTCGGAGCGGGCGCCGATGAACACTTCGTCCTCGATGATGACCGGGTTGGCCTGCAGGGGCTCCAGGACGCCGCCGATGCCCGCGCCGCCGGAGATGTGCACGTTCTTGCCGATCTGCGCGCAGGAGCCCACGGTGGCCCAGGTGTCCACCATGGTGCCCTCGTCCACGTAGGCGCCGATGTTGCAGTAGGAGGGCATGAGCACCGCCGAGGGGGCGATGTAGGTGCCGCGGCGCACGGCGGCGGGTGGCACCACGCGGGCGCCCTGGGCCTCGAAGTCGCTCTGGCCGTACTCGGCGTACTTCAGCGGCACCTTGTCGTAGTAGTGGGTCTCGCCACCGCGCATGACGCGGTTGCCGTGGATGCGGAAGGACACCAGCACGGCCTTCTTCAGCCACTCGTTGACCACCCACTCGCCGTTCTGCTTCTCGGCGACGCGGGCCTCGCCGCGGTCGAGCAGGCCGATGGCCTCCTCCACGGCCTTGAAGGTTTCGGGGTCGACGTTATCGGGGTTGATCTCGGCGCGGCGCTCGAAGGCCTCCTCGATGGTCTGCTGCAGGTTGTCCATGTCCGGCTCCTAACTCATGGAAAAATTGGAAAAATCTTTATTGGGCGTGCCGGGCCCGAAAAAATTGCATGAACCGTTTGCACGATTTCACAGATCGCTTGTGGGAGCGGTCCGTGACCGCGGCGGAGGGGGCTCGAAGGGGGCGCGGCCACGGACGGCTCCCCATGAGCCCCTTTCTCTCACCACCCCAAACCCCTTGCGGGGCGAACGGTTCTTGTGGATTCCCCGTGGGGCTATTGCAGGTCTTCGGCCACCCGCCGGATCCGCCACGCGGCGTCCACGCAGCGCTCCACGTCGTCCACCAGGGCGATGCGGACGTGGTCCGCGCCGGGATTCTGGCCCGCCACCTCGCGGCCCAGGTAGGCGCCGGGCAGGACGGTGATCCCCTCGCGGGCGTAGAGCTCCTTGGCGAAGCGCTCGCCGCCGCCGGGCACCCGGGGCCACAGGTAGAAGCCGCCGGCGGGGGCCGCCACATCCAGCACCGGCTCCAGGACCTCCAGGACCGCCGCGAACCGCTCCCGGTAGGCGTCCCGGTTGGCGCGCACGTGCTCCTCGTCGCCCCAGGCGGCGACGGCCGCCTCCTGGAGCGGCGGGGGCGTGGCGTTGCCGAGATAGGTGCGCAGCTTGAGGAAGCCACGCAGCACCTCGGCGTCCCCCGCGACGAAGCCCGAGCGCAGCCCGGGGAGGTTGGAGCGCTTGGACAGGCTGTGGAAGGCCAGGCAGCGGCGGAAGTCGGTGCGCCCCTCCGCAGCGGCCACTTCCAGCAGGCCCACCGGCGGGTTTTCCTCCTCGGGGTAGATCTCGGAGTAGCACTCGTCGGCGGCGATCACGAAGTCGTGGCGGTCCGCCAGCTCCAGCAGCCGCCGGTATTGGTCCGAGCCCACCACCGCGCCGGTGGGGTTGGCGGGCGAGCAGATGTAGAGCAGCTCCGTGCGGGCCAGCACCTCCTCCGGCAGGGCGGCGAAATCGGGGAGGCCCCCGGTCTCCCCGGCGGCCACGTAGACGGGCTCGGCCCCGGCGAACAGGGTCGCGCCCTCGTAGATCTGGTACAGGGGATTGGGCATGGCCACCGCCGGGCGCTCCTTGGCGCCCACCACCGCCTGGGCGATGCCGAACAGGGCCTCGCGGGTGCCGTTCACGGGGATCACGTTGCGGCCCGGCTCCAGGGCGCCCTGGGGCAGCCGGAAACGCTCCGTGGCCCAGCGGGCGCAGGCCTCCTGCAGCGCCTGCGTGCCGCCGGTGGTGGGGTAGCGGGCGAAGCCCGCCTGCTCCCGTTGCACCGCGTCGAGCACGAACTGCGGCGGCGCCTGCTTGGGCTCGCCGATGCCGAGGTTGACGGGCTCCCGGTCCGTGGGCGGCTGCACGTCCCGGAACAGCTCGCGCAGGCGCTCGAAGGGATAGGGGTTGAGGGCTTGCAGACGGGGGTTCATGGGCTCAGGCGTCCCCGGGTTTGGTGGCGTAGCCCAGGTAGTTCACCGCCACGTCATTGGAAAGACTGAAGGAGTTGTCCAGCGGGTTGAAGACCATGCCCCGGATCTCCCGCGGCAGCAGGCCGGCGGCCCGCAGGTGGGCCTCCATCTCCGCGGGCCGGATGAACTTGTCCCAGTCGTGGGTCCCCTTGGGCAACCAGCGGAGAATGTACTCGGCGCCGACGATGGCCATGAGGTAGGAGCGCACGGTGCGGTTCAGGGTGGCGAAGAACAGGGTGCCGCCGGGCTTGAGCAGGCGCGCGCACTCGTCCACCAGCCGGGCCGGGTCCGGGACGTGCTCCAGCACCTCCATGCAGGTGATCACGTCGAAGGGCTCCACCCCCTCGTCCAGGAGGTCGGCGGCCTCGCCCTGGCGGTAGTCCACCGACAGCCCGCTCACCTTGAGGTGGGCGCGGGCCGCGCCGATGGCCGCCTCGCCCGGCTCCACCCCGGTCACCTCGGCCCCGGCGGAGGCCATGCCCTCGGCCAGCAGGCCGCCGCCGCACCCCACGTCCAGGGCGCGCTTGCCGTCCAGGTCCACCACGCTGCGGATGTAGTCCAGGCGCAGGGGCTGGATGCGGTGCAGGGGCTTGAATTCGCCCTCCGGGTCCCACCAGCGCTCGGCCAGCTGCTCGAACTTGTTGATCTCCGCCTCGTCGACGGCAGCCATCGCGTTCCTCCTGCAAGGGTGGAAAACCGGGAGCTTCGGGAGCGGGGGGCGGCGCGGGCCCTAACATAGCCCGATGGCCCCCGATAGAAAAGCCCGGCCGGACCTGGGGCCCGGCCGGGAACGGCGTCCTGAAGCGGGGGATTCAGGCCTGCTTCTGCTTTTTCGTGCCGCAGGTGTCGGTGCCCAGCAAGGCGTAGGCCGGGCAGCGGCGAAAGGCGCCGGTGGCCAGGGGGATCAGGCCGATCCAGCCCCACCAGTTCGCCACGGGCTCGGCTACCGCAAAGGCGAGCAAGACCGCCCCGACGATGACCCGCAGGACCATGTCCACGGTTCCCACGTTTTCCTTCATGGCCGCGTCTCCCATTGGGCTGCCAGTTCAGGTTGGGATTTTACGCCGGATTCAATGGGTAGCAAAATATGGAGCGGCGGGCGGGTTGGTACGGGGCGGTTTGACGAGAAATTGGGAAAATGCCCCCGTGTGGGACGGGGCTACGGGGGAAAGCGGAAAATCCCATAGCCCGGATGCCGGTTTGACCCCGGGTTTTCCGGGGGTTATGCTTCATTCTTTCTTCATTCAGGAACGGGAGCTTGGGACCTCATGGCCGAATTCGCCAAGGAAATGATGCCCGTTAATCTCGAGGAGGAGATGCGCCAGTCCTACCTCGATTATGCCATGAGCGTGATCGTGGGACGGGCGCTCCCCGACGTCCGGGACGGTCTCAAGCCGGTGCATCGGCGCGTGCTCTACGCCATGCACACCCTGAACAACGACTGGAACAAGCCCTACAAGAAGTCCGCCCGCGTGGTGGGTGACGTCATCGGTAAATACCACCCCCACGGCGACGCCGCCGTCTACGACACCATCGTGCGTCTGGCTCAGGACTTCACCATGCGCTACCCGCTGGTGGACGGGCAGGGCAACTTCGGCTCCATCGACGGCGACAACGCCGCGGCCATGCGCTACACGGAGGTGCGCATGGCCCGTCTGGCCCACGAGCTGCTCACCGACATCGACCGGGAGACGGTGGACTTCGTGCCCAACTACGACGGCGCGGAAACGGAGCCCGCCGTGCTGCCGTCGCGGGTGCCCAACCTGCTGGTGAACGGCGCCGCCGGCATCGCCGTGGGCATGGCCACCAACATCCCGCCGCACAACCTGCGCGAGGTGATCGACGGCTGCGTGGCGCTCATCGACGACCCCGAGCGCAGCGTGGACGATCTGCTGGAGTACATCACGGGTCCCGACTTCCCTACCGCCGGCATCATCAACGGCCGCGACGGCATCCTGTCCGCCTACCGCACCGGTCGCGGCTCCCTCCGCATCCGTGGCCGGGTGCGCACGGAGGAGGACAAGAAGGGCCGCCAGCGGCTGGTGATCCACGAGCTGCCCTACATGGTCAACAAGGCGCGGCTGGTGGAGAAGGTCGCCGACCTGGTCAAGGACAAGAAGATCGAGGGCATCAGCGACCTGCGCGACGAGTCCGACAAGGACGGCATCCGCGTGGTGATCGAGCTCAAGCGCGGCGAAGAGCCGGAGATCGTCCTCAACAACCTGTACAAGCAGACCCAGCTGGAGTCGGTGTTCGGCATCACCCTGCTGGCGCTCGACCAGGGCCAGCCGCGCACCCTCAACCTCAAGGAGGTGCTGGAGGCTTTCATCCAGCACCGCCGCGAGGTGGTCACCCGGCGCACCCTCTACGACCTGCGCCAGGCCCGCAAGCGGGCCCATACCCTGGAAGGCCTGGCCGTGGCCCTGGCCAACCTGGACCCGGTGATCAACCTGATCCGCCAGTCGCCGGACCCGGCCACCGCCAAGGAGCGCCTCACCGCCGAGGTGTGGGAGCCCGGCGGGGTGGAGCACCTGGTGCAGCGGGCCGCCCAGTCGGGCGGCATCCGCAACGAGGAGGGCATCGGCCTGGTGGACGGGGGCTACAAGCTCTCCCCCGAGCAAGCCCAGGCCATCCTCGACATGCGCCTGCACCGCCTGACCGGGCTGGAGCGGGACAAGGTGATCGGCGAGTTCGAGGGGATCCTCGACAAGATCGACGACCTGCTCGACATCCTGCGCTCCGAGGAGCGCCTCATGGGCGTGATCCGCGACGAGCTGGTGGACATCAAGGAGCGCTTCGGCGACGAGCGCCGCACCGAGATCCAGGAGGCCGCCTCCGAGCTGACCCTGGAGGACCTGGTGGCCGAGGAGGACATGGTGGTCACCATGACCCGCGCCGGCTACATCAAGCGCCAGCCCCTGTCCGGCTACCGGGCGCAGCGCCGGGGCGGCAAGGGCAAGGCGGCCACCGCCACCCGCGATGCCGAGGACTTCGTGGAGCGGCTGTTCGTCGCCTCCACGCACCAGTACATCCTCTGTTTCTCCAACGCCGGCAAGGTCTACTGGCTCAAGGTCTACGAGCTGCCCGAGGCGGGCCGTACCGCCCGCGGCAAGGCCATCGTCAACCTTCTGCCGCTGGAGAAGGACGAGCGCATCACCACCGTGCTGCCGGTGGACGCCTTCGAGGAAGGCCGCTACGTGGTGATGGCCACCTCCAAGGGGGTGGTCAAGCGGGTGGACCTTATGGACTTCTCCCGCCCGCGCAAGGCGGGGATCATCGCCATCAAGCTCGGCGAGGGAGAATCCCTGGTGGGCGCCCGGATCACCGGCGGCGACGACGAGATCCTCATGGCCACCAACCGCGGCAAGGCCATCCGCTTCCCGGAGCGGGAGGTGCGGATCATGGGCCGCACCGCCCACGGCGTGCGGGGCATCGACATGGCCGAGGATGACCGCCTGATCGGCCTGCAGGTGGTCCGGCCCGGCTGGGAGGTCCTCACGGTCACCGAGAACGGCTACGGCAAGCGCACCGCCCTCGACGAGTACCGCGTGCAGGGCCGGGGCGGACAGGGGATCCTCACCATCAAGGTCTCCGAGCGCAACGGCGAGGTGGTGAGCGTGCGGCTGGTGCATCCCGACAACGAGGTGATGCTGGTGACCTCTCAGGGCACCCTCATCCGCACCCCCCTGGAGGGCATCTCGCGCATGGGCCGCAACACCCAGGGCGTCCGGCTCATTGATCTGGCCGAGGGCGAGCGCGTGGTGGGCGCCGAGCGAGTGGAAGAATCCGCCGAGCAGGACAATGGCGAGCAAGAACAGGGGGGTGGAGCGTAGGCGAGGGCCCCGGATTTAAGGAATGGCGCCAGTTGCGTTAAAATAGGGGGCTTCATTCATTTCTTGGAGAGGTCGATGAGCCGAGTATTCAACTTCAGCGCCGGACCCGCCACCCTGCCCGAGGCGGTCCTGCGCAAGGCCGGCGAGGAGATCCTGGACTGGCACGGGTCGGGCATGTCGGTGATGGAGATGAGCCATCGCGGCAAGGAGTTCACCGCCATCATCGAGAAGGCGGAGGCCGACCTCCGCGAGCTCATGCAGATCCCCGACGACTACTCGGTTCTCTTTCTCCAGGGCGGCGCGAGCAGCCAGTTCGCCATGATTCCGCTCAACCTGCTGCGCGGCAAGGGCAAGGCGGACTACATCAACACCGGCAGCTGGTCGAAGAAGGCCATCGCCGAGGGCAAGCGCTACTGCGAGGTGAACGTCCCCGCCACCGCCGAGGCCGAGAACTTCACCTGGATCCCCAAGCAGGGCCAGCTGGAGCTCGACCCCGAGGCCGCCTATTGCCACATGACCAGCAACAACACCATCTTCGGGACCGAGTTCCACTACATTCCGGAGACCGGGGATGTGCCGCTGGTGGCCGACATGTCCTCGGACATCCTGTCCCGGCCCATCGATGTCAGCAAGTTCGGTATGATCTACGCTGGCGCCCAGAAGAACATCGGGCCCAGCGGGCTGACCATCGTCATCGTGCGCAACGACCTGGTGGGCCACGCCGTGGACTGGTGCCCGACCATGTTCGACTACAAGACGCACGTGGACGCCAAGTCCCTGTACAACACCCCGCCCACCTACGGCATCTACATCGCCGGCCTGGTGTTCGAGTGGCTCAAGGAGCAGGGCGGCCTGGAGGCCATGGCGGAGCTGAACCAGCGCAAGGCCAACAAGCTCTACGACGCCATCGACGGCAGCGATTTCTACCACTCCCCCGTGGCCCCCGAGGACCGCAGCTACATGAACGTGCCCTTCACCCTGTCCAACCCGGACCTGGACGCCACCTTCCTGGAGGAGGCGGGCGGGAAGGGCCTGGTGGCCCTGAAGGGGCACCGTTCGGTGGGCGGCATGCGCGCCTCCATCTACAACGCCATGCCCGAGGCCGGAGTGGACGCGCTGATCGATTTCATGCGCGATTTCGAGAAGCGGAACGCGTAACCGCATCCCGAGGGGGTCGGTCGGGGACGGCGCTTTTGGTTCGTGACCAGCGGCGGCGCCCGCGGCCCCTGGGACGCCGCCGTCGGGCGCGGGACCGGACGCCCTCCCAATCCCCCCGAACCCAACCGGATACGAGGTCTTTTTCCAGATGCCGAAGGTACTGATCAGCGACAAGATGTCGCCGAAGGCGGAGGCCGTGTTCCAGGAGCACGGCATCGAGGTGGACGTGAAGACCGGGCTGTCGCCCGACGAGCTCAAGGAGATCATCGGCGAGTACGACGGCCTGGCCATCCGCTCGGCCTCCAAGGTGACCGAAGACATCATCAACGCCGCCACCAACCTGAAGGTGGTGGGGCGCGCCGGGATCGGCGTGGACAACGTGGACATCCCCACGGCGTCCCAGAAGGGCATCATCGTGATGAACACGCCCTTCGGCAACACGGTGACCACCGCCGAGCACGCCGTCTCCCTGATGGTCTCCGCGGCCCGCAACATTCCGCAGGCCTCCGCGGCCCTGAAGGAGGGCCGGTGGGAGAAGACCAAGTGGGGCGGCGTCGAGCTCTACCAGAAGACCCTCGGCGTGATCGGTACCGGCAACATCGGCTCGCTGGTGATTGAGCGGGCCCACGGCCTGAAGATGCGGGTCATCGCCTACGATCCCTTCATCTCCCAGGAGCGCGCCGACGACCTGGGCGTGGAGCTGGTGGAGCTGGACGAGCTGTTCCGGCGCTCCGACTTCCTGACCATCCACACCCCGCTCACCAACGCCACCAAGCACCTGGTGAACGACGCCGCCTTCGACCAGATGAAGGATACCGCCATCCTCATCAACGCCGCGCGCGGCGGGGTGGTGGACGAGGCGGCCCTGGACCGGGCCCTGGAGGCCGGCAAGATCCGCGGTGCCGCCCTCGACGTGTTCGAGGAGGAGCCCGTGGGGGAGGACCATCCCCTGCTGCGGCATGACAACTTCATCTGCACCCCGCACCTGGGCGCCTCCACCGAGGAGGCCCAGGTGAACGTGGCCGTGCAGGTGGCCGAGCAGATCGCCGATTACCTGAACAAGGGGATCATCCAGAACGCGGTGAACATCCCCTCCGTGGACGAGGAGGAGATGCCGCTGCTGCAGCCCTACCTGAATCTGGGCGAGCGGCTCGGCTCCATCCTCGGCCAGCTCGCCGAGGGCGGACTGAAGAAGGTGGACATCGAGTACGCCGGCGAGGTCTCCGGCCTCAACCAGAAGCCCATCACCACCACCATCCTGAAGGGCGTGCTGGACCCCATCCTGCCGGACTCGGTGAACCTGGTGAACGCACCCCTGCTCGCCGAGCAGCGCGACATCCGGGTGAGCGAGACCACCAAGAAGCAGGCCGAGGAGTTCACCAGCATGGTGCGGGTGACCCTGACCACCGAGAAGCGCGCCTGGACCATCGACGGCACCCTGGTGCACGGCACGCCGCGGGTGGTGGAGCTCAACGGCGTGGAGCTGGAGCTGGTGCCGGACGGCCGCCTGCTGTACATGGCCAACCGCGACGAGCCGGGCCTCATCGGTCGCATCGGCACCACCCTGGGCAACGCCGGCATCAACATCGCGGGCTTCATGCTGGGCCGGGAGGCCCCGCACCAGCAGGCGGTGTCCTTCATCAGCGTGGACCAGACGGTGCCCGCCGACGTGCTCAAGCAGATCGCCTCCGAGGAGAACGTCCTGGAGGTCAAGGAGGTCAACCTGTAACCACGGGTACCTCCGCCCCGACGTACCGGGTAGGATTGGCGGGCCGGACCGGGTAACGGGTCCGGCCCCGTTTTTGCCAGGCCGCGGAGCCCAACCTTCCAACAGGTGGAGAACGGAATCAGCCGTGAGCCAAGACGGTCCATCCCATAACCGCGGGGACGCCAACCGCCAGGAGGAGCTGCGCCAGGAGATCGACCGCCTGGACGCAGAGGTGGAGCGGCTCATCAACCAGCGCGCCGCGCGGGTCCTGGAGATCGCCCGCATCAAGGAGTCCAACGGCGGTCCCTTCTATCGGCCCGAGCGGGAGGCCCAGATCCTCGCCCGCGTCGCCGAGCGCAACGAGGGCCCGTTCCCCGACCGGGACATGGTCCGGATCTTCCGCGAGATCATGTCCTCCTGCCTGGCCCTGGAGCGCCGGCTGCGCATCGCGTTCCTGGGTCCCGAGGCCTCCTTCACCCACACGGCGGTGCAGGTGCATTTCGGCCACGCCGTGGAGGAGCATCCGGTGGCCGCCATCGCCGAGGTGTTCCGCGAGGTGGAGGCGGGCACCGCCGATTACGGGGTGGTGCCGGTGGAGAACTCCACCGAGGGGGCCGTGAACGCCACCCTCGACCAGCTCATGCGCACCAATCTCCAGATCTGCGGGGAGGTGGCCCTGCGGGTGGAGCACCATCTGATGAGCCACGCCGGGAGCATCGACGCCATCCAACGGCTCTACGTGCACCCGCAGACCCGGGCCCAGTGCCGGGAATGGCTGCACGCCCACTTGGACGGGGCGGAATGGGTGGAGGTGCCCAGCAACGCCGAGGCGGCGCGGCGGGCCAGCCAGGAGCCGGAGAGCGCCGCCGTGGCCGGCGCCGCCGCGGCCGAGCTGTACGAGCTACCCGTCCTCGCGGCCGGGATCGAGGACGAGCCGGACAACACCACGCGCTTCGTGGTGGTGGGTGAGGAGGGCGCCGGGATCTCGGGGAACGACAAGACCTCCATTGTGATCTCGGCACCCAATCGGCCCGGGAGCCTGTTTCAGGTGCTGCAGCCCTTCTCCCGGGCCGGCGTCAACCTGACCAAGATCGTCTCCCGCCCGGCGCGGTCCTCCCTGTGGGAATACGTCTTCTTTCTGGACCTGGAGGGCCACCAGGAGGAGCCCACCGTCCGGCAGGCCCTGGATGGGGTGGCCGAGGGCGGGGCTGCGGTCAAGGTCCTGGGCTCCTACCCCCGGGCCCGCTGACCGTTGGCCGGGTCCGGAGGCGGAAAGACGGAATTTCAGCGGGTGACCATCGTCGGCCTGGGGCTGATCGGCGGCTCTCTGGGGCTGGCCCTTCGCCAATGCGCGGAGGTGGGTGAGGTGGTGGGCATGGACGCCTCCCCCGCCGTCGGCGAGCGCGCCCTGCAGCGGGGGTTGGTGGACCGCGTGGCGGCGGACCCCGCCGCGGGGGTCCGGGGGGCGGACGTGGTGGTGCTGGCGGTGCCGGTGGGCAGCTTCGGCGCGGTGCTGGAGGCCATCGTGCCGGGCCTCGGCGAGGACGCCCTGGTCACCGACGTGGGCAGCGTGAAAGGCCCCGTGGCGGCGGAGGCGGAGGACCTTCTGGGGGGGCGGGCGCGCTTCCTCGGCGGGCATCCGCTGGCCGGGACCGAGGATTCCGGGGTGGAGGCCGCCCTGGAGGACCTGTTCCAGGGTGCGCTGTGCATCCTGACGCCCACGGCCGAGACGCCCTCCGCCGACGTGGAGCGGCTTGCGGCCCTGTGGCGCCTGGTGGGCAGCGAGGTGGTGACCATGGACCCCGAGGAGCACGACTACGTCCTGGCCGCCACCAGCCACCTGCCCCATATGCTCGCCTTCAGCCTGATCCGGACCTTCGGCGGGCTCGACAAGCCCGAACGGCTGGGACGGTTCGCCGCCGGGGGGTTCCGGGACCTGACCCGGATCGCCGGCAGCGACCCGGTGATGTGGCGGGATATCGCCCTGGCCAATGCCGGGCCCCTGCTGGAGATGATCGACCGTTTCGAGGCCCGAATGGACGATCTGCGGCGCGCCATCGCCGCCGAGGACGGCGCGGCGCTGGAGGCCTTTTTCGGGGAGGCCCGCGCCCTGCGGCGCGGCCTGCCGCCCCGGTCCCATGCCGACGAGGAGCAAGATGACCAGTAGGGATCAGGAGGACCGGCTCGTTGCCCGGGGCGGGCGCATCGGCGGCACCGTGCGGGTGGCGGGCGACAAGTCCATCTCCCATCGTGCGGTGATGCTCGGGGCCCTGGCCGACGGGGTAAGCCACGTGGAGGGCTTCCTGGCCGGGGAGGATTGCCTGGCCACCCTGGCCGCCTTCCGGGCCATGGGGGTGCGCATCGAGGGGCCCACGGACGGGCGGCTGGTCATCCACGGGGTGGGGATGGGCGGCCTGCGGAGCCCGGAGGAGCCGTTGGACATGGGCAATTCCGGGACCTCCATGCGCCTGCTGGCCGGGCTGCTCGCCGCCCAGCCCTTCGCCACGGAGCTTACCGGCGACGCCAGCCTGCGCAACCGGCCCATGGGCCGCGTGGCCGAGCCGCTGGGGGGCATGGGCGCCCGAATCACCGCGCTGGGGGAGGGCGGGCGGCCGCCGCTGCGCATCGCGGCCAGCGATGGCCTCCGGGGCATCCACTACGACCTGCCCGTGGCCTCGGCCCAGGTGAAGTCGGCGGTGCTGTTGGCCGGGCTGTACGCGGAGGGGGAGACCTGCGTCACCGAGCCCGCCCCCACCCGGGACCACACCGAGCGCATGCTCGCGGCCTTCGGCTACCCCCTGCGCCAGGAAGGGGCGACGGTCTGCCTGGAGGGCGGCGAACGCCTGCGGGCCGCCGACCTCGCCGTGCCCGGGGACCTGTCCTCGGCGGCCTTCTTCCTGGTCGCCGCGGCCCTGCAGCCCGGTTCCGACCTTACCCTGGAGGGGGTGGGCATCAATCCCACCCGGCGGGGCGCGCTGGACATCCTGCTGGCCATGGGGGCGCGGATCGAGGTCCGCAATGAGCGCACTTACGGCGGGGAACCGGTGGCGGACCTGCGGGTCCGAGGTGGGGAGCTGGAGGGAATCGAGATCCCCGAGCGCCTCGTGCCCCTGGCCATCGACGAATTCCCGGTGCTGTTCGTGGCCGCCGCCGCCGCGCGCGGGCGCACCGTGCTGCGGGGCGCCGCGGAGCTTCGGGTCAAGGAGAGCGACCGCATCCAGGTCATGGCCGACGGGCTGCAGGCCCTGGGCATCAACGCCGAGCCCCTCGAGGACGGCATCGTTATCGACGGCGGGCCCATCGGGGGCGGGTCCGTGGATGCCCACGGCGACCACCGGGTCGCCATGGCCTTCGCCGTGGCCTCCGTGGCCGCTTCCGCGCCCATCACGGTGACGGGGGCCGCCGCCATCCGCACCTCCTTCCCGGATTTCCTCGCGGTGGCCCGGTCGGCCGGCCTTGGCATCGAAGCGGACAAGGATTGAGGGGGAGCATGGCTGCCAACGGGGAAGATTCCGCACCGGTAGTAACCATCGATGGCCCCAGCGGCACGGGGAAGGGGACGCTGGCGAACCTGCTGGCCCAGGAGCTGGGCTGGCATTACCTGGACAGCGGCGCCCTGTATCGGGCCGTGGGCTGGGCCGCCATCCAGGAGGGCATCCCCCTGGAGGCCGCGCATGCCGAGGAGCTGGGAGCCCTGGCACGGAACCTGGACATCCGCTTCCAGCCGGAGGCCGAGGGGCCGGTGCGGACCTTCATCGGCGAGCAGGAGGTGACCCAGGATCTGCGCAGCGGGCCGGTCAGCGAGGCCGCCTCCATCGTCGCCTCCCTGAAACCGGTCCGGGACGGACTGCTGGACCTCCAGCGGCGCTTCCGCGCGCCGCCCGGCCTGGTGGCCGACGGCCGGGACATGGGCACGGTGGTGTTCCCGGAGGCGCCGGCCAAGATCTTCCTGACCGCGACCCCGGAGGAACGGGCCCGGAGACGCTATGAACAGTTGAGGGGCCAGGGTTGTGATGTTAATCTGGAACGAATAACGGAGGAGCTCCGTCAAAGGGATGAGCGGGACACCCATCGGAATGTGGCGCCCCTGCGCCCCTCCGAAGGGGCTTATGTTATTGATACCACGGACATTTCCATAGAGGAGGTGGTGGCCGAGACCCTGCGCCGGGTTCGCCAGAGCCTCCCCGAGAAGTTCGTGGACGGTTGAGGAGCCGGGGCCCACGGGTCCCAGAAATTTTCACCAGGAGTGGCAACCTTTTATGCCTGAGACCAACACCCAAACCCCCACCCAAGCCCCCGGCGAGCCCGATTTCGCCACCCTCCTCGAGGAGAGCCTCAACGAGGAGGAGATCCAGTCCGGCGAGATCATCACCGGAGAAGTCGTGGGCATGGACGACAAGGAAGTGATCGTCCATGCCGGCCTCAAGTCCGAAGGCCTCGTCTCCCTCCAGGAGTTCATGGACGAGAATGGCGAGGTCAGTGTCGATGTGGGGGACCAGGTGGAGGTCTGCGTCGAGGCCGTGGACGACGGCTTCGGCGAGACCCGGCTTTCCCGGACCAAGGCCCTGCGGGCCCGCGCCTGGAACGAGCTGGAGCAGGCCTACAACAGCGACGAAGTGGTTCAGGGTGTGCTCACCGGCAAGGTCAAGGGCGGCTTCGTCGTCGACATCAACGGCATCCGCACCTTCCTGCCGGGCTCTCTGGTGGATGTTCGGCCCGTCCGCGACGCTACCTACCTCGAAGGCAAGAAGCTCGACTTCAAGGTCATCAAGCTGGACCGCCGCCGCAACAATGCCGTGGTGTCCCGGCGCGCGGTGGTCGAGGAGGAGCGCAGCGCCGAGCGCAAGGCCCTCATGGACCGCCTGGAAGAGGGTCAGACGGTCAAGGGCATCGTCAAGAACCTGACCGACTACGGCGCCTTCATCGACCTCGGCGGCCTCGATGGCCTGCTGCACATCACGGACATGGCCTGGAAGCGGGTCAATCACCCCTCCGAGATGGTCAACGTCGGTGACGAGATCGAGGTGAAGATCCTCAAGTTCGACAAGGAGCGCGAGCGCATCAGTCTCGGCCTCAAGCAGCTCACCGAGGACCCCTGGGCGGACCTGCCGCGGCGCTACCCCGAGGGCAGCCGGGTGTGGGGCAAGGTCACCAACATCACCGACTACGGCGCCTTCGTGGAGCTGGAGGAGGGCGTCGAGGGTCTGGTGCACGTCTCCGAGATGGACTGGACCAACAAGAACGTGCATCCCTCCAAGGTGGTGCAGCCCGGCGACGAGGTGGAGGTGATGATCCTCGACATCGACGAGGAGCGCCGCCGCATCTCCCTGGGCATGAAGCAGTGCCAGTCCAACCCCTGGGAGGAGTTCGCCCAGACCCACGCCAAGGGCGACCGGGTGCAGGGCGTGGTGAAGAGCATTACCGACTTCGGCATCTTCGTGGGGCTGCCTGGCGGCATCGACGGCCTGGTGCACCTCTCCGATCTCTCCTGGAGCGAGGCCGGCGAGGAGGCCGTCCGCCAGTACCAGAAGGGCGAGGAAGTGGAGGCCGTGGTGCTCTCCGTGGATCCGGAGCGGGAGCGCATCAGCCTGGGCATCAAGCAGCTTTCCGACGATCCCTTCAGCAACTGGGTGGCCGAGCACGACAAGGGAAGCGTCGTCGAGGGCGAGGTGATCGAGGTGGAGCCCAAGGGGGCCCGCGTCCACCTGGCCGAGGACGTGGAGGGCTTCGTCCGGGTCGCCGATATCTCCCAGGACCACGTGGAGGATGCCCGCTCCGCCCTGGTGGCCGGTCAGAAGGTGGAGGCCCAGGTTACCGGCGTGGACCGGCGCAACCGCATGATCAACCTGTCCATCAAGGACAAGGACAAGGTGGAGGAGAAGGAGGCCGTGAAGGATTACCAGTCCAAGGCGGCCGCCTCCGGCACCACCAGCCTGGGTGACCTCCTCAAAGAGCAGATGATGAAGAAAGATGGAGAGGATGACGGCTGAACCGCGTTCCCCTCATCGTTCTCGCGACAGCAAGGCCGCCTGGTTGACAGGCGGCCTTCTGTTTCTTGTCGCCAGCGGCCTCCTGGGGATCTTTTCGGGGGGAGAGTCCGTCACCACCGAGCCCCACATGGCCGAGGTGGAGATCCAGGGCCCGATCCTGAACGCCGAGCCCACCCTCAGCCTGATCGAGGAAGCACGGGAGAGTCCCGAGGTGAAGGGGGTGGTCCTCCGGGTCAACAGCCCCGGGGGCGGCGTAGGGGCCTCCGAGTCCCTGTACCAGGCCGTCGCCCGGCTGGCGGAGGAGAAGCCGGTGGCGGTTGCCCTGGGCGATATGGCCGCCTCCGGAGGGTACATGGTGGCCCTCGCCGGCGACCGGATCTTCGCCCTGGATTCCACGCTCACCGGATCCATCGGCGTCATCATGATGAGCACCGGGGTCTATCCCCTGCTGGACAAGATCGGTGTGGTGCCGCGTATCATTAAATCAGGGAGATTCAAGGATGCCGGATCTCCCCTGCGCGAGATGAGCGAGGAGGATCGGGACTACCTGCAATCCACAGTGGACGAGCTGCATGGGCAGTTCGTGGCCATGGTGGCCGAGGAGCGCGGTATGGAACCGAATGAGGTTCGCCCCCTGGCCGACGGCCGGGTGTTCTCCGGGCGGCAGGCCCGGTCCAACGGGCTGGTGGACGCCGTCGGAGGACGGGAAACCGCCGTCCAATGGCTTCGCGAGGAAGCCGAATTGGGTCCCGAGGCGCCCACCCGCACCCTAGAGGCCCCCGAGGGCTGGCTGCGGCAGGTCCTTCCTGCCGGACTTTTCAACTGGCTGCAGCTACGCTTTGTGCCCGAGCCCCGGTACATGTACCAGGGTGGGTAGCCCGTTAAAGCGTAACGGCGCATAACAAGGTACCGATCATGACCAAATCCGATCTGATCGATCGTGTGTGCGAGCGACTGGACTACCTCACCCGCAAGGACGCCGAGGTGGCCGTTAATACCCTTTTTGACTATCTTAGTGAGCAGATCGCGGCCGATCGCCGGATCGAGCTGCGGGGCTTCGGCAGCTTCGGAACCAAGAGCCGGGCCGCCCGGCGGGGCCGAAACCCCAAGACCGGGGAGACCGTGGACGTGCCCCCCAAGCGGGTGCCCTACTTCCGGGCCGGGAAAAGCCTCCGGGAGGAGGTGGACCAGGGCTGAGGCCCGCCCGGGCCGGGTGGCCGCCGCCAGGATGCCCGCTGGGGAATCCACCCGGAAAGTGGCATTCTCCGGCGCTCCACCGTTTGTTTCCGGGTTCCCTTCCGGGTGAACCCGGGGTGGCCGGCTACGTTCTCCATCCGGCGCCCGCGAGCGCCCCGCCCCTTGAATGCCTTGGATTGTCCCGGCTGCAGCCCGCGTTGGAACAGGAGGATTCGTGAAACGCACCCTGAGCGCCTTGCTTTTCCTGGTTGTCTTCCTGATCGGGGTAAGCTTCGCCCTGAAGAACCCGCAAGGGGTGGAGATCCATTACTATTTCGGGATCCACCTGGGGCCGTTTCCCGTCAGCCTGGTGATGATCGTCATGCTTCTCATCGGGGTCCTCCTCGGGGGCCTGGTGGCGAGCTTCCCCTTGCTCAGCCGGCACCGCGAGGTCCGGCGCATCCGCCGCCGCATGGAGGACATGGAACAGGAGCTGGGCCGGCTGCGGAAGCTGCCGCTCAAGGACGAGCCCTGACATGCCCGAGCTCTGGACCGGCGGGCTGCTCCTGGCTTTCGCCGCCGGGGCCGGATACCTCTGGGGGCGCTGGCGGTCGGTGGAGCCCCCGGCCAGCGGCCGCCAGGACGGGAGCTCCCCCTCCTACTTCCAGGGTCTGTACCACCTGCTCAACGAGCAGCCCGAGCAGGCCATCGAGGCCTTCCTCAACGTGGCCCGGGTGGAGCCCGAAACCGTGGACGCCCATCTGGCACTGGGGAACCTGTTCCGGCGCCGGGGAGAGGTGGACCGGGCCCTGCGCATCCACCAGAACCTGATCGCGCGTCCCAATCTCGCCCGGGACCAGCGGGATCACGCGATGTACCAGCTGGGGCTGGACTACCAGAAGGCCGGGCTGCTCGATCGCGCCCGCCAGGTGTTCTCCGAGCTGGTGGAGCGGAACCGCCAATACGCCCCGGCGGTGCAGGCCCTGGTGGAGATCACCGAGCAGGAGCGGGAGTGGCCGGAGGCCCTGGAGTGGCGCAAGCAGCTGGCCCGTATCCGGGGTCACGGCGACCCGGTGGCCGAAAGCCTCATTCATTGCGAGATGGCGGCCGAGGCGCTGGCCCGGAACGACCTCTCCCGCGCCCAGCAGGCCATCCGCCGCGCCTATGCCGTGGACAGCACCTGCGTCCGGGCGAGCACCCTGGCGGGGCAGCTGCACAGCCTGAAGGGCAACGACCGCAAGGCCGTGCGCGAGTGGGAGCGCATCGTGCGGCAGCAGCCGCAGCATCTGGTGCTCGTGCTCGACGACCTGGTGGCGGCCTATCACCGGCTGGGTGAGCCCGGGGCGCTGCGGGAATTCCTACGCGATACCCTGGAGTCCGCCGGGCACCCCTCGCTGTTCGCCGCCCTGACCGTCCATCTCGCCCGCGAGGTGGGTGCGGAGGAGGCCCTGCGGTATGTGACCGAGGGGTTGGCCCGCCATCCCGACAGCGCGGAGCTGGTGAGCTCCTACGTGGGCATGTGGAAGGACCTGCGGGAGGGCGGCGAGGAATGCCGTCCGGTCCTGGAGGTGGTGGAGCCCTATCTGGAGCGCGCCCGGGTGCGGCAGTCGCGCTTTGTCTGCACCGATTGCGGCTTCAAGAGCGCCTACCTGCAGTGGAAGTGTCCCCAGTGCCGGAAGTGGGGCACCCTGGAGCTGCAGGCCGCCTGATCGCGCCTTCCGTTTTTCCTTTTCCGGGCTGGACCTTCCCCCTCGGGGTCCCCGCGGGGGGAGGCTTCGTCCCCCGGGCCGGGGGCCCGGAACCGATTCTCGGGGCAGGGTAGAGGACCGCCATGTGGAGCGACCGCGTCATCACGGCCCTGGACGCGCCGGACTGGGCCCGGGCCCAAGAGATCCTGGATCGACTGCCGGAGGAAAATCGCCGGGTGAAGGTGGGCAAGCAGCTCTTCACCCGCTCCGGGCCTCGGGTGGTGGAAGAGCTGCGCGAGCGGGGTCGGGAGGTCTTCCTCGATCTCAAATACCACGATATCCCCAATACGGTCGCCGGGGCGGTCCGGGCCGCGGCCGAGATCGGCGCATGGATGGTCAATGTGCACGCCAGCGGTGGGCCCCGCATGCTGGAGGCTGCCCGGGAGGCGGTGGAGGGACCGGAGGATCGGCCCTGGCTCATCGCGGTCACGGTCCTGACCAGCATGGATGCCGGGGAGCTGCGGGCGGTCGGTGTGGAGGGGGATCCCGAGGCCCAGGTGCTCCGCCTGGCGCGTCTGGCGCGGGAGGCCGGGCTGGACGGGGTGGTGGCCAGCCCCGTGGAGGTTCCCCTGCTGCGGGAGGAGCTCGGTCCGGACTTCCTTCTGGTCACCCCCGGAGTACGTCCGGCCGGGGCGGAGGCGGACGACCAGCGGCGGGCCGCCACGCCGGGACGGACGGTTGCCGACGGGGCCGACTACCTGGTGGTGGGCCGGCCGCTGACCCGGGCCGAGGATCCCGCCCGCGCCTGGAGCACCCTGATCGCCGAGATGGACGCCGTCGCCGGCAGTACCTGACCCGACCAACCCAAAGGAGAACCTCGCACGCCATGGAAGCCCAATCCCCGGAAGCGTTCCTGGACCTCTACCGCGAGAGCGGGGCCCTGCTGGAGGGCCATTTCCAGCTCTCCTCCGGCCTCCACAGCAACCGCTACCTGCAATCCGCCCTGGTCCTGCAGGATCCCCGCAAGGCGGAGACCCTGTGCCGGGCGCTTGCGCAGCGTCTGCCGGCGGGGATCCAGTACGTGGTGGGGCCGGCCCTTGGCGGGGTGGTGGTGGCCTACGAGCTGGCCCGGGCCCTGGGGGCCTACGGCCAGTTCACGGAGCGCAAGGAGGGCACCATGCAGCTCCGGCGCGGCTTCCGGCTCCCGGCGGGGGCCCGGGTCTTTATCATGGACGACATCCTCACCACGGGAACTTCCATCCGGGAGTGCCACGACGCGCTGAAGGACATGGACATCGACATCGTCGGCTGCGGCTGCCTCGTGGACCGCTCCGACGGGCAGGCCGATGTGGCGGGGCTGCCTCTGTACGCCCTCGTCGGGCTGGAGGTCCAGGCCTGGGATCCCGCCGATTGCCCCCTGTGCGCCGAGGGCCTGCCTCTGGAGAAGCCGGGCAGCCGCGGAGCTTAGGCGCGCTCAGACCGGGTCGGCCAGGGCGGCGACTACCGCTGTCCATGCCTCGGCGAGGTTCTCGCGGTTGTATCCCCCTCCGCCAAGGGCCAGCAGGCCCCCGCGGCATCCCGCGGCGCGCTCCTGCAGGCGGGCGGCGGCTCGGGCATGGGTGGCCGGGGAAAAGGCCAGGTTGGCGAGGGGGTCCCCGGCCAGGCTGTCTGCACCGCACTGAAGGATGATGAATTCCGGCCGGGCCCGGTCCAGGTGGGCCTCCACCTCCTCCCAGGCGGCGTGGAAGTCCCTTTCGTCCGCTCCCGGTGGCTGGGGGAGGTTCAGCTTGGTGCCCTCCGCTTCGCCTTTTCCCCGCTCCTCCGCACCTCCGGTTCCGGGGAACAGGGTGCGGCCGTCCTGGTGGATATCGGCGATCCACACGGCCGGATCCGCTTCGAGCTCGTAGAACACGCCGTCGCCGTGGTGGGCGTCGATGTCCACGTAGGCGATCCGCTCCAGCCCGTGGTCCCGCTTCAGGGTCTCGATCACCACCCCGCAATCGTTAAACACGCAGAACCCCGACGCCCGGTCGCGGCGGGCGTGGTGCAGCCCGCCAATGGGCAGGAAAACGGCGGCGCAGTCCCCCCGCAGAAGGCGCTCCGCTCCGTCCACCGCGCTACCCACCACCGTTGAACCCGCCTCGAAGATCCCCGGCTCCGCCGGGGTGTCCCCCAGGTCCAGAAAGCCCCCGCCGCGCTCCGAAAGGGTCCGGACCCGCTCCACGTATTCCGGAACGTGGAAGCGCTCCAAAAGGTCCCGATCGGCACTGACCGGGGTGCATACTCGGACCCGGTCCTCCAGTCCCTTCTGCGCCGCGCGGCGCCGAAAGGCCTCCATGCGGTCGCGTCCGAAGGGATGGCCGCCGCCGAATCCATAGGCCCCCAAAGCGGCGCCCAGGTAGATGCAGGTTGGCCCTCTTTGCATCGCGCCCATGCTCCTGCCTCCCCCTTCTCCGGTGGGTCCGGCCCAGTTTCCCACCCGTCCCCCGAGTTTGGCCAATACCGGCAATCAGGGAAAGAACCAATAGCGGACAGTAAAAATTTATGAAAACCTTTTAATATTGTCTTTCTTTTAAATAGCAAAAGGGTTTTTGGGTTTGACAGGATAAATTATTGGTGGCGAACTGAAATTAAGAGAGGGCCTTGACCTGGATCAAGGCGCATTGGAAGGAGGGTGCTTTGAAGATCAAAGAGGTTCTCAATGTTCCAGGGGTCCTGGGGGTGGTTACCTTTTCCCCCAAGGGGGAGCTGAATGACTACAAGGGGGATATCTCAGAGGATCAGGCACGGATGGCGGCCCACATGTGCTTTTCGAACTCCTCCCTCATGCAGATGCAGGGGCGGCTCTTTGCCGACTACTCGCGGCAGCCGGAGTGGAAGAACTTCGAGGGCTGGGCCATGTTCGGGCCGGAGCTCGGCGTCTACGTCAAGGGCAACACCGCCTGCTTCCTGAACCGGGAGGAGGCCTCCCTCAATCAGGTCTCGGAGGCCGTGGACAGCGTCGCCCGTCCCCTGAAGGCCTGAGGCGCTCTCCCGAAAAAGAAATCACAAAGGGGTATCGCAATGACCAAACTGGACGAGTTGATGGAGCTTCCGGGGGCGGTCGCCGCCATCCAGTTCGACAACCAGGGCGAGGTCAGGGACTTTCGGGGCGACCTGACTGATGACCTGGCCGCCATGGCGGCCCAGATGTGTGCGGCCAATATGGGGATCTTCCGGATGCAGGCCGACGGCTGGGGACGTCTCACCGGGCAAAGGGGCTTCTACCCCGAGCGGGGCTTCGCCTTCATGGGCCTGGATTTCGCCGTGGCCTCCTACGGGGACCAGGCGGTTTTCCTGCGGAAACGGGATGCCGATTATGACCGGGCCTTCCAGGTCATGGGTGGCTGATTGCCGAACGTACCGATCCGGAAGGAGGTCAGGCTATGGCGAGCCTTGACGAGCTTATGCAGATAAAGGGGACGATTGCGGCGGTCCGCTTCCGGGAGGATGGATCCATGGCCGAGCAGGTCGGGGATATCTCCTCCGCGCATGCGGATCTCGCTTCGGACATGTGCAACGCCACCAACCAGCTCATGCAGCAGGAAGCGGATCTGTTCGCCGCGTATTCGGGGATGCGGGGGTGGACGCCACCGGAAGGCTGGGCCATGCACGGCGATGAGTACAGCATCTGGGCCCTGGGCGAGGTCGCCTGCATCGTACGCAATACGGAGGTGTCCTACAACGAGCTCTACCGGGTCCTGAACCACTTGGCTCACTACTGACCCGATAGCCGCCTGCCCGGCCGGGGCCCATACCGGACCCCGGCCGGGCTCTTCCCCCACGATGGTTTCTTCCGCCCGCGGGGATTCAGCCCCTTTCCCGGACCCGGCCCGGGACGCCCGGGCTAGGGTGAGGGCAGGGCGGCGGGATCCCCTCGGCTCTTCCGGTACCGGCCCTCGGAGAACAGGTCAGCCACCCGCCGCGCCGGCGGGTAGTTGTTCAGCTCGTACAGCGGGGTAGGGGTGTCGGTGTGGGCCTGCTCCACCGTTTCCACCATGCGCTCCAGCAGCACCTCCCCTTCGGGGTCCAGCAGGCGGACATGCAGGCTCAGGGTCAGGTAGAAGCTGATGTCCGGCTCGGCCGAGCCCACATCCCACTGGTGGCTTTCCAGGTGGCAGCCGAGTATGGAAACCTCCAGGGTGCCGCCGCCAGCGGGCTCCCCGGCTTCCGGAGGCACCAGGTCCACGGGGGCCAGGCGCTTCCGGAGCAGGCCAGCCAGGTGGTCCTGGAGCTGCTCCGGGGCGCGATCGCAGGTGTCCCGTGCGTGGTCTGCGGGAGGCGGACCCTGGAGGGTCACCGGCTTGAGCCTCAGCCGTTCCATGGGCAGGGGGGTCCAGGCCTCCTCCTCCCGGAGGGGGCCGCAGGCGGCGAGGATCAGGAAGGTGGCGGCGGCCGCTAGAGGGAGGGTGGGGCGCATGGAGGAGTCTCCCGGTTCAGGGGTCCTTTCCATCCACCCTAGCAAAGGCGCCGCACCGCCGGCCCGGCCCGGGGTTTCGACCGGGCCGGTTACCGGGTCGGGCTCCCGGCGGCCACCAGGGCGGGGTCCAGGCTGCAGCCGTGCAGGTTGATCCGCCAGTCCAGGTGGGCCCCGGTGGCCCGCCCCGAGGCCCCCACCCGGGCGATAAGATCCCCCTGTTCGACCCGCTCGCCTTCCTCCACGAGGAGCTCCCCCAGGTGCAGGTAGGAGGAGCTCAGCCCGTGGCCGTGGTCGAGGATGAGGGTGCCCCCGGAGAAGAACAGGCCCTTCTCGGCCAGACGCACCTGCCCCGGGGCGGGGGCCCGGACCAGGGTGCCAGCGGGGGCGGCGATATCCACGCCGGTGTGCGGCTTGCGGGGCTTCCCGTTGAGGATCCGCTGCGAGCCGTAGACCGAGGAGATGGGGCCGTGCACGGGCCAGCGGAAGTCGGCATGGAAATGGGGGTAGGGCGTTTCCAGGCTCCGGGCCTCCTGGACCATGGCCTGGTCCAGGAGGATCCTGGGCAGGTGCTCCTCCATAGGGGTGACTTTGTGCTCGGGAAGGTCGTCCAGGCGCTGGGTATCGTACGTACGCTGCTCCACGGGGAGGTTTGCCGTGTCCCGGGTGCCTTCCGGGCTGATCAGGGTGAGCCGTGCCTTTCTGGGGGCATCCCGGCCGAACCCCAGCAGGAACGCTCCCTCCTCCGAGACCCGGATGGGGCGCCCCCGGAAGCGGACCTCCGTCCCGGGAGTCGTCTTTCCCACCACCAGACCCCCTTGCTGAAAGGACCCCTTGAGCTGCAGGGGAGACGGGCTGCCGGCAGCCTGGGGAAACACCAGAAGGGCCCCCAGGCCCAATAGCCAGGAACAGGTTTTTGGGGCCACCTTCTTGTCCTCCCACCGGATATTCACAGGGTGCATGCGCCCGTCCGGGAAACGAGGCACACCCGGAACGATTTTCGACCCCCGGACGGCGGATCCGGTTGGGGGTATGTGGCTGCCCCCAATCCTGACACCCCCCCTTTCCCTCCCCGCGCCGGAGCTCTTCCGGCTCGGCGGGGTGCTCCCGCCGGTTGCGGGGTAGCGGAAATATAAACCAATGGCGGCAGGTTCTGCCAAGAAGAAGGGCCCTCCCAGCGGTGCATGCTCCGTCCCCCGCCTTCGTGCTTACTATGGGAGGGACCGGAACCTATTGCACCACCGAGGGAAGGGACCCATGAAGACCGTCCACGAATTTCCCCGCCCTGTTCGTGAGCTGGAGAACGTCTGGGTCCCCCTGCCCGACGGGACCCGGCTGGCCGCCCGCGTATGGCTCCCGGAGGACGCGGAAGAGCACCCCGTGCCGGCCATCCTGGAATACATCCCGTACCGGAAGCGGGATATGACCCGGGATCGGGACGACCAGAACCATCCCTATTTCGCCGGGCACGGGTACGCCGCGGTCCGGGTGGACCTGCGCGGCTCCGGGGATTCGGACGGGGTCCTGGAGGACGAGTACCTCCAGCAGGAGCTGGATGACGGCGTGGAGGTGATCCGGTGGCTGGCGGAGGAGCCCTGGTGCGACGGCAACGTGGGTATGATCGGGATCTCCTGGGGCGGCTTCAACGGGCTGCAGGTGGCCGCGCTCCAGCCCCCGGAGCTGAAGGCCATCATCACGGTCTGCTCCACCGATGACCGGTACGCCGACGATGTCCACCACATGGGCGGGTGCCTGCTCGGCGACAATCTTTCCTGGGCCTCCGTGATGTTCGCCTACAACTCCTGTCCCCCCGATCCGGCCATCGTTGGGGAGCGCTGGCGGGACATGTGGCTCAAGCGCCTGGAAGGTTCCGGACTGTGGCTCGAGAAATGGCTCCGCCACCAGAACCGGGACGACTACTGGCAGCACGGCTCCATCTGCGAGGACTACTCGCGGGTGCAGTGCCCGGTCTACGCGGTGAGCGGCTGGGCCGACGGCTACACGAACGCGGTGTTCCGCATGCTGGCCAACCTCGAAGTGCCCCGGAAGGGCCTGATCGGGCCCTGGAGCCACAAGTATCCCCACCTCGGCAAGCCCGGTCCCGCCATCGGATTCCTCCAGGAGGCCCTGCGCTGGTGGGACCACTGGCTCAAGGGGGAGGACACGGGGATCATGGACGAGCCCATGCTCCGGGTTTGGATGCAGGACTCCGTGCCCCCCACCACCATGTACAAGTTCCGTCCGGGCCGGTGGGTGGGGGAGGAAGTCTGGCCTTCGCCCAGCATCGAGACGAGGCGGATGGCTCTTGCCCCCAGGAAGCTCGAGGAGCCAGGGACTTCCGTGGCCGACCAGCCCATGGGCATCCGGTCGCCGCTGTCTGTGGGGCTATTCGCCGGGAAGTGGTGCTCCTACACGGCTCCGCCGGATCTGCCCCACGACCAGCGGGAGGAGGACGGGGGCGCCCTCATCTTCGACTCCGATCCCCTCCCGGAGGACCTGGAGATCCTGGGGGCGCCCGTGGTCGAGCTGGACCTGCAGGCGGACCGTCCCGTGGGGATGGTGGCCGTCCGGCTGTCGGATGTGGCCCCGGACGGCAAGGCGACCCGCAACACCTACGGCCTGCTCAACCTCACCCACCGCGACAGCCACGAGCATCCCACCCCGCTGGAGCCGGGGAAGCGGTACCGGGTCCGCATCCAGCTCAACGACATCGCGCAATCCTTTCCCGCGGGGCACCGCCTACGTGTCTCCATATCCACCTCCTACTGGCCCCTGGCCTGGCCGCCGCCGGAGCCGGTCCAGCTGACCGTCCATGCGGGGACCTCCTTCTTCGAGCTGCCCGTGCGCGCCCCGCAGGAGCTGGACGGGCGCCTGCGGGCCTTCGAGGAACCAGAAGCTGCCTCTTCCACCGAGATGACCCTCATTGAGCCGGAGGAGCACCGCTGGACGGTGGTCCGCGACCTCGCCGAGGATGTCTCCACCCTGGAGGTGATCAACGACGAGGGCACCTACCGTCTGGAGCCCACCGGGACCGAGATCCAGCGCCGGACGAACGAGTGGTACACCTACGAGGACGACGATTTCGGCTCCCCGCGGGGGGAGACCTTTTGCATACGGGGGTTCCGGCGCGGGGACTGGGCGGTAAAGACCCATACCCGCACTGTCCTGACCTGTGACCGGGAGAACTTCCATATCCGCGCCGAGCTGGACGCCTACGAAGGGGACACCCGGGTCTTTTCGAAGAACTGGAATACTTCCATTCCCAGGAATCTTGTCTAACCCATTTACAGGAAGGAATATGTATGTCCACTGTAAATAAAGACGACGTGGCCGGGACATCCGGACCCCTGGGAGACAAAGTTATGAAGTATTTATTCGATAAGGAATCCGGTATGCGTAGGGAAACCGAGAACGAGTCCACCGGCGGGAGCGCTACCACCCAGAGCGGCGGCCGGGGACGTGGACGGCGGGTCCAGCGGTGCACCTTCACCCTGCCCAACAACGACGAGGCCCTCATCGCAGACATTCAGCAGCTGGCCGACCGCATGGGCCTGCGGACACCCACCCGCAGCGAGGTGGTGCGGGCCGCGCTCAAGAACCTGGGGTGGTCCAACGAGCGCAAGTTCCGCGAGGCCTTCGAGAGCCTGGAGCGCGTGAAGACGGGGCGGCCGCCCAGGGAACGGCAGAACTGAACCGGTAGCCCCGTTTCGGCCAACCGCCTCCCGGCCCAGGCTCTCCCCCTCCCAGGCGGGGCGTGCGCCACAACTTGTCCCCGGACCGGTCTCCGGAGATGGGCGCTCGCGCGACCTCCGGGCACGGAAGGGCTCCGGGCGGCCCGAGCCCCCGGATGCCGTGCGGGAACCTCGAGGCCGCCAGAGGCACTAAGAGGGGATTGCGCGTTCGGGCGGATGGACGAAGGGACCCGCCGGCGGGTAGCGGCCTCGTTTGACACAGTAAGGGGAATTCGCTACATTTGCGCATCTCGCTTCCCCGGTAGCTCAGTTGGTAGAGCAGGTGACTGTTAATCACCCTGTCGCTGGTTCGAGTCCGGCCCGGGGAGCCATAGGATGACGAAGGCCCCAGCGGAACATGCCGCAGGGGCCTTTTT
>NZ_JBKGZG010000035.1:0-26383 GCF_046545655.1 Thiohalorhabdus sp.
CCCTGGAGGCCCCGGACGTCCGCGAGGGCATGGGCCTGTTCGAGCGTTACCTGTCGGTGTGGGTGGCCCTGGCCATCGCCGCAGGCGTGGCCCTGGGCCAGCTCGCCCCGGCTGTGCCGGCGGCGCTGTCGCGCTTCGAGTACGCCCAGGTCTCCATCCCGGTGGCGGTCCTCATCTGGGCCATGATCATCCCCATGATGGTGCAGATCGACTTCGCCTCCATCCTGGGGGTGCGCCGCCAGCCCAAGGGGCTGGTCATCACCACCGCGGTGAATTGGCTGATCAAGCCCTTCACCATGTTCGCCATCGCCTGGTTCTTCCTGATCGTCCTGTTCGCGCCGCTGATTCCGGCGGAGCTGGCGCGGGAGTACCTGGCCGGGGCCATCCTGCTCGGGGCGGCGCCGTGCACGGCCATGGTCTTTGTCTGGAGCTACCTCACCCGCGGCGATCCCGCCTACACCCTGGTGCAGGTGGCGGTGAACGACCTGATCCTTTTGGTCGCCTTCGCCCCCATCGTGGTCTTCCTCCTCGGGATCTCGGACATCACCGTGCCCTGGGACACGGTGGCCCTGTCGGTGGGGCTCTACATCGTCATCCCCCTGGCGGCGGGCTACCTCACGCGGCTGACCCTGATCCGTCGGCGCGGGATGGAGTGGTTCGACAACGTCTTTCTGCCCCGTCTGGGCGGGGTGACCCCGGTGGCGCTGCTCCTCACCCTGGTGCTGCTGTTCGCCTTCCAGGGCGAGGTGATCCTGACCAATCCGCTGCACATCGTCTTGATCGCCATCCCGCTCACCGTGCAGACCTTCCTGGTCTTTTTCCTTGCCTACGGCTGGGCCTGGGGCTGGCGGGTGCCGCACAGCGTGGCCGCGCCGGGGGCCATGATCGGGGCGTCCAACTTCTTCGAGCTGGCGGTGGCCGCGGCTATCGCCCTGTTCGGCCTGCAGTCCGGGGCGGCCCTGGCCACCGTGGTGGGGGTGCTGGTGGAGGTGCCCTTGATGCTGGCCCTAGTGAAGATCGCCAACCGCACCCGCCACCGCTTCCCGCAAGCGGAGGGCGCCGGCGGGTGAGCACCCCCGCCGTGCGCTTGGATCCGGCCGCCGCCCGCTGGGTGGCCGCACGAGGCGGGGCCCTCACCCTGCGGTCGTCGCCGCGCCGCGGCCGCGGGCCCCAGGTGTTCGTGGAGGCGGCTGGCACCCAGGACATCTAGAGCAGGGGTGGCTGGCCGGTCGGAGGAAGCTGCGGCCTTTTATATATGGATAAACGCATATAGCGATATCGGAATGTGCAGCAGCAAGCAAAGGAGTAGGCCATGAACCGTTTCCATGTGCACATCGCGGTGGATGATCTGGAGCGCAATAAGGTCTTCTACAGCAGCCTGTTCGGCGCGGAGCCGGCGGTGAGCAAGCAGGACTACGCCAAATGGGAGCTGGAGGATCCGGCGGTGAATTTCGCCATCTCCGCGCGGGGGCGGGCGCCGGGCATCGACCACTTGGGCATCCAGGCGGCCGACGAGGATGGCCTGTCCCGGCTGGAGGAGAGGGCCCGGGCCGCCGATGCGGGGGGCCTCAAGGAGGCGGGCACCACCTGCTGCTACGCCGTCTCCGACAAGTACTGGGTCACCGACCCGCAGGGCGTCGCCTGGGAGACCTACCACACCCTGGACGAGGCGGCGTTGTTCACCGACCCGGTCAGCGCCTGCTGCGGGCCGGAGACCGGCGCCTCCTCCTGCTGCGATTAGGGGATCCGCGTGAACATCCTCTTTCTCTGCACCGGCAACTCTTGCCGCAGCCAGATGGCCGAGGGCTGGGGCCGCCACCTGGGCGGTCCGGACCTGCATTTCGATTCCGCCGGCATCGAGGCCCACGGCCAGAACCCCCGTGCCATCGCCGTCATGGAGGAGGCCGGCATCGACATCAGCGGCCAGGAATCCACCCGGCTGACCGACGAGCTGCTGGACTGGGCGGACCGGGTGGTCACCGTCTGCGGCCACGCCGACGAGCACTGCCCCATCCTTCCCCCGGGCACCGCCAAGGAGCACTGGCCGCTGTCGGACCCGGCCAAGGCCACCGGCAGCGAGGAGGCGATCATAGATACCTTCCGCGCCACCCGCGACGAGGTTGAGCGCCGGGTGCGGGAGCTGGTGTCCCGGCTGGGGGAGGAGGCGTCCGGGTAGGGCCCCTCCCACTGCCATCCGACGAATTTTCATTTGGAGGTAAGGATGTTTACCGAACTGGGCGATGCCGTCGCCTATTCCCTGCTGGGCCTGAGCCCCGAAGGCTCCCTGGGTCCCGCGGTGCAGTTCTTTGTCATGGACACCGCCAAGATCTTCGTGCTGCTGGTGGCGGTAATCTACGTCATGGGCCTGCTACGGGCCATGATCTCTCCGGAGCGGGTGCGCGAGTACGTGCGCGGCAAGCCCAAGGGCGCGGCGCGCTCGCTGGCGGTGGGGCTGGGGGCGGTGACGCCGTTTTGCTCCTGCTCCTCGGTGCCGCTGTTCATCGGCTTCGTCGAGGCGGGCATCCCGCTGGGGGTGACCTTCTCCTTCCTCATCGCCAGCCCCATGATCAATGAGGTGGCCGTGGTGCTGCTGGTGGGCATCCTGGGCTGGAAGCTCACCGCCATGTACGTGGCCAGCGGCCTGGTGGTGGCCTACGCCGGCGGGGCGCTGATGGAGCGGCTGCGCCCCGAGCGCTGGGTGGCCGACTACGTCTGGAAGATCCGGATGGGCGAGACCGCCCGGCCCGAGGCGGACACGTCCCTGGCAGGCCGCCACCGCTTCGCCGTGGGCGAGGTTAAGGAGATCGTTGGCCGCATCTGGAAGTGGGTGGTGGCCGGTATCGCCGTGGGGGCCGCCTTCCACGGCTTCGTGCCCGAGGCCTGGGTCTCCGAGTACCTGGCCGGCGGCCAGTGGTGGACGGTGCCGGCGGCGGTGGTCCTCGGCGTGCCCCTGTACGCCAACGCCACCGGCGTCATCCCCGTGGCCGAGGCCATGCTGGCCAAGGAGGTGGCCGTGGGCACGGTGCTGGCCCTGATGATGGCCATCGCCGCCCTGTCCCTGCCTGAGATTCTCATCCTGCGCAAGGTCCTGCACTGGAAGGCCCTTGCCCACTACGCCGCCATCCTCGCCGGCGCCTTCATGCTGGTGGGATGGGGCTTCAACCTGGCTGCCTGAAGGAGACCGTACTGATGAGCCAAGACAACGCCCCCGAGCTGCACCCCTCCATCGTCGCCCTGGCCACCCTGGCCGCCGGCGTGGCGGGGGGGCACCCCTCCCAGCCGCGCTGCCAGCTGAACCGGCTGCGGGAGATGGGCATCCCCGAATCCCAGATCGCCACGGTGGTAGAGCTGGCCCGCCACGTGCGCGACGAGGCCGACGCCCGCAATGATGAGGACCTCAACGCCGCCCTGGGGATCGGGCCGGCTGCCGAAGAACAGGAGGCCGGGGGCGGCTGCTGCGGCGGCGAACAGGAGAGCGCGCCCGAGGAAACCAGCGGCGGATGCTGCGGCAGCGAGCCCCAGCCCGCCAAATCCGGCAGCTGCTGTTAGGACCGCAACGAACCCAACAGGAGAGCGATCATGACCAAGGAAGTGAAGGTGCTCGGCACCGGCTGCGCCAACTGCCAGACCACCCTGCAGCTCATCGAGCAGGTGGCGGAGGAGCAGGGCGCCGACATCGATCTGCAGAAGGTGGAGGACATCGGCGACATCATGAGCTATGGCGTCATGTCCACGCCCGGCGTGGTGGTGGACGGCGAGGTGGTGCACGCCGGCGGCGTGCCCGACCGCAAGAAGTTGGCGGAGTGGCTGGCGGGCTGAGCCGAGGCTCGTTCCGTGGTCGCGCTGGCCGTTGCCGCTGTCTTCGTTCTGGCCCTGGCGTTTTCGCTCCTGGGCCTGGGCGGGGGCGTCCTCTATGTCCCCTTGCTTGACGGGCTCGGCTACGACTTCAAGCGTGTGGCCATCCCCACCGCCCTGCTCCTCAACGGCCTGACCACCCTGTCGGCGGCGGTGGCCCACGCCCGGGCGGGACTGGTGGACTGGCGCGGCGGCCTGCCCATGGCTTCCACCTCCCTGGCGGCGGCCCCCCTGGGCGCCCTGGGGACGCGCTACCTGGCCACGGAGACCCTGGTCCTGCTGTTCGCCCTGGGCCTGGTGGCGGCCGGCAGCCGTATGCTGGCCGCCGCGGGCCGGGCCGAGCCCGAGGCGCTGCTGCCTGCCGGACGGCGGGCCATACTGACCGCCGCGGCTGGACTGGGCGTCGGCGCGGTTGCCGGATTGCTCGGCATCGGTGGGGGGTTCCTGGTCCTGCCTCTGCTCCTCGCGGTGGGCTATCCGACCAAGCAGGCGGTGGCCACCTCGGCCTTCATCGTGGTGTTCGCGTCCTTCTCGGGCTTCGCCGGCCACGTTGCCGTCGGCCACCTCCATTGGCTTCTGCTGGTGGGCACCGGCCTGGCGGCCGTAGCCGGCGCCCAGCTGGGGGCCCGGCTCATGCGCGAGCGGATGCGACCCAGCTGGGTCAAGCGGGCCTTCGGCCTGCTCCTGCTGGGGGTGGCGGCCCGAATGGTCTGGCCCGTTCTTACCACCGGATAATCCCCCACCGAATGCTTTCAAAACGGAGACGACCGATGCCTTACCCCCGGACCGTTTATGCCTTGACGACCCTGCTTCTGGCGGCTTGCGTTATGCTGGCCGGCTCCCCCGCCGCGCAGGCGGGAGAGGACTTCGGCCCCCTCGAGATGGAAGAAGTAGCCGACGGCGTCTACGCCCTCGTCGGCCCCACCGGGCCGCGCAGCGCCGACAACCACGCCCTCAACGCCAACTTTGGCTTCGTGGTCACCGACGACGGCGTGGCGGTGATCGACAGCGGCGCCTCGCCGGCCGGGGCGGCGATCATCCACGAGGCGGTGCGGCACGTGACCGACCAGCCTGTGAAATGGGTGATCAATACGGGCAGCCAGGACCACCGCTGGCTCGGCAACAGCTACTTCAAGGAACGCGGCGCCACCATCCACGCCCTGGCGGCTACGACGGAAACCCAGGGGCGTTTCGCCGACCGCCACCGGGAGCGCCTGCAGGGGACGCTGGATGCCGAGGAGGCCGCGGCCATCGATCCCGTGCGGGCCGCCGAGCCCCACGCCGGCGACCGCGCCCGCCTGGAGCTGGGCGGCCGGGAACTGGAGCTGCGCCGCTTCGGCGACGCCCACTTCCCCGGCGACGCCGTGGTTTGGCTGCCGGAGGCCGAGGTGCTGTTCAGCGGCGACCACATCTACGTGGACCGCATGCTCGGCGTCCACCCCTTCAGCGATGTCCAGCGGTGGCGGGAGGCCTTCCACGCCGCCATGGACCTGGGCCCCGAGCGCATCGTGCCCGGCCACGGCGGTGTGGCGGACCCCGCCAGGGCCCGCGCGCAGACGGGCGACTATCTGGACTGGCTGGTGGCCGAGGTGGGCCAGGCGGTGGAAGACTGGGAGCCGCTGGACCAGGTGACGGACCGCCTCACGGAAAAGACGCCGGCGGCCTTCCGGGAGCTGCGCCACTTCGACAACTGGCACCCCACCAACCTCAGCCGCACCTATACCCAACTGGAAGAAGACCTGTAATACCGAGGGATCCCCGCGTTGGGTGGTCGAGGGGTTGCCGGACTGTCCCGGGCCTCCGTCGTGGATCACTGCCGCCCGCTTCCCCCCGGCCAGGTTGGTTGAACTTGGAATCACGCCTCAGGGTCTTTAAAGAAGGGTCAATCTTTTCTGGTCGTCCACTTTTGTTCCTGCTGTACCGGGCCCTTGACTCTGTAGCACGGTACGGAGCGTAAACTGCCCCGCCGGTTGTGCCTCTGTAGGGGGCGCCCCTGATGCTGTTTCCGGGGAGAGCGGACCGGTTCATGCTGCCCTGGAGCAGGATCCGGAGCCAGGGTGGCCGCGCTCCCCCGCCCGGTGCGCCCGGCCCCGGCCGGGACAATGCGGGATCAGCTGGGCCATGCGGTAAACCCGGGAGCCCGGGGCTCCAGCAACGTAGGGCCGACCAGTGAACGATGCTCACCAGCCGCGCATGACCATAGGGGTTTTGGCCCAGAAGGCGGGGGTCAACGTGGAAACCATCCGCTACTACCAGCGCAAGGGGCTTCTCCCCGAGCCGCCCCGCCCGCCCGGGGGCGTGCGTCACTACGGTCCGGAGGTGGTCGACCGCATCCTCTTCATCAAGCGGGCCCAGTACATGGGCTTCACCCTGCGGGAGGTGGGGGAGCTGCTGGACTTCGGTACCATGGGGTGCGGGAAGGTGGAGCGCCTGGCCACCGCCAAGCTCGGTGAGGTGGACGAGCGCATGGCCGACCTGCGGCTCATCCGGCGGGAGCTCGAGAAGCTGTTGCAGCAGTGCCGGGAGGGCCTGGTGCGATCCGAATGGGACCTGGTCCGGACGGTGATCGCCAGGGAATCAAGCCCGGACTCCGACCGGAGCTAGGGGGAGGCGCCTACCCCTCTTCCGCCTCGAAGTGGACGAAGGCGCGGCGCAGCCGCTCGCCCCATCCGGGGCCCAGGCGGTCGCCGGCCTCCAGGAGCTCCCTCTCCAGACCCTCCAAGCTGGCCTGCCCGGGGTCGTAGGTGATTTCCAGGCGGTCCCCGCGGAAGCCCACCGCCCGGACCCCCATCATCCCTTCCAGGAGCTCCCGCAGCGTTTCGGCCTGGTCGGGGGCGGGCTGCTGGCCCAGCCGCAGGCGGCGCCGTTTGGCGGGCCCGGCTGCCCGCCCCGGGGCGCCCTGCCGGCTCAGGAAATGCTGCGGGTCCTGCAGGAAGCGTTCCTGGCAGGACGGGGAGCAGAAGGCGAAGTACATGCCCCGGAACTCCAGCTCATTGCGGTGGGAGAGGGGGCGCATGGCGCATACTGGGCAACGGGTGGCGGGCATCTTCCCTGTGCTCCCGGATGGGTGGCAGCCTGGCTCCGGCGGATCGCCCCGGAGCCTACGTATGGTAAACGGGTTTCGGCATGGCTCAACGGCGTCTTTTCCTGCGGATTCTCGGGGTGGTGGCCTGCGAGGGGGCCCTCGCGGCCGGGGCGGGCCTGCTCTGGGGCGGGTGGGGCCTGGCCGCGGCCCTTGCGGTTATTCTGGCGGTGGGGGATTTGCCCGTGGTCCGGCTCCTGGACCGCCACCTCCCGGCGCGGCTGGGCCGGGAAGCTCTGCCCGGTTGCCGGGGGCAGGTGGCGGAGGAGTTCCGGGATGCCCACGGCCACGGCCATTGCCGGGGCCGAGTCCGGCTCCAGGGGGCCCTGTGGTCCGCCCGGTTGGATCCGGCGACCGGCCCTCGGCCCGGGCGGGGAGAGCTGGTCCTCGTCAGTGGCCTGGAGGGGCTGACCCTGGTGGTTCGCCCGGACCGCTAGCCCGGGAGGCAGCGCATCGGGAGGCGCGTATGTGGATGTCCGACGGTCACGGCCTTTGGGGCCTGGGCGGCGTTTTCATGATCCTGTTCTGGGTGCTGGTGGTGCTCGCCATTGCCGCCCTGGTCCGGTGGCTGGCCCTGGGGCCCGGGCGACCCGGCGAAGGCCCGGAACCCCGTAAGCGGGAAAGGCCCAGGGCCCTGGAGCTCCTGGAGGAGCGCTACGCCCGCGGGGAGATCGACCGCGAGGAGTTCCTGCAGAAGAAGCAGGACCTGGAACCGTAGAACGCCCCGGCGACGGAGCGTCGCCGGGGCGCCATGCCGCCGAAGCCGTCCTCCGGCCCGTGCGCCGGAGGAACGGACGGGTCAGCCGCGCAGCCGGCCGAAGCGGCGGCCGAAGCCGCCCAGGAAGGCGAGCATGCCCATGGCGAGCAGGCTCAGCACGCCCGGCTCGGGGATCTCCGCGTCGGGGGCGCCGGGCTCACCCGGGCCGTCCCCCTCGGCAGGAGGGGTAACCTCCCCGTCGTCACCGGCGTCGGCGACGATGGTGCCGCCCGCCACCGGCAGGACGTCCTTGTAGCCGGCGGTGCCGTCCACCTCACCCTCCGTGTCGACGCCGTCCTCCTCGGTGGTGCTCATGCCGTGCAGGACGATGGCCCGCTGATCCATGGGCAGCAGGTCGTCCCGGGTGAAGTCGTCGGCGAAGATTTCCTCGTCGCTCAGGTCGTAGGTGGCACTGAAGTTGATGTTGCCCTCCTCGTCAGCGATGGGGAAGCCTCCCTCGCCAAGCTCCGATTGCTGCATCTGCTCCTGGAGCTGCTCCTGATCCATCTCCTGAAGCTGCTCCTGGTCCAGATCCTGCAGCTGCTCCTGGTCCATCTGTTGCGCCTGCTCGGGTAGCTCCTCTTCTTCCGGTGGACCGTTCCCGTTTTGCGGCCCTTGGGGCTCCGGAGGTCCGGCCTCGAGCTCCTGCCCGTCCGTGCCGGACAGGGGCAGGATCACCGGCCCGAGGGTGGTGGTGGCCTCCTCCAGCTCGATGAAGCCGTCCCCGTCCGCATCGGCATCCATGTCGGGGATGGTCGCCTGCGATGGGTTGCCGTCTTCGTCGAAGGGACCGAGGAGGTTCTGCGGATGGGTTTCATTGGCCTCCAGACCGGAGGCGTTGATATTTACGTCCAGGGAGTCTTCCTCCAGCTCCATGTTGGCGCTCCCGTTGACGCCCGAATCGTTCAGGGGCTGGAGGTCGGCGCTGAATGGCGCCCCCCAGGCCAGGGCGGGAGCCGTCAGCAGGAAGAGACCGCATAGACGTATCCGTTTCGCGCTTGCCATTGTTTCGCTCCTTGGTTGATGAGAGGCCTGTGAAACGATTCATACAGGGCCCTGCGTTCCCTGATCGGCAAGCGCTGTGCCAAGTGTGTTACTCCCGGAAATTCCGAGGCTCCCCGTAAAGCAGGGCGGCACCCGGAAGCGTGGAGTAAAGGCAGGGAACACTCCCCACGCGCCATGGAGAGGATCTCCGGCCGGTACTAATCGTTCATACCATTCATTTTTTTCTCTCGGTGGTTCGGCTTTCGGAGGCCAGCGGGCGCAGAGAGGCGGAAAAAGATGTAAAGCCCGCCGACTTTGCCGGGATCGGTTCTGGTAGGGGGGAGCACGCAGTCTCTCCCCTCGGCTTCCCCGGGGAAGCGACAAAAGCCATTTCGATTCGGGGTCTGCCGTTTGGGGGAAAGGCAGGAGGCCGGTCGAAAGACCGGCGGGGCCACCGGTAACCCGTCCATACAGAATGGGATCGTTTTTCCCGGAAGGGCCCAAAAAAAGGCCCCGGAATCTCCGGGGCCCGGCCTCCCAGCCAAGGGGGGGAGCTAGGAGCTGGATCTGTTCAGTCGCTTCCGCCGGCCCTCGGGTGTGCCGGGAACCGTTCCACCGGCCCGGTCGCACCCCTCTGCTGCCCTCCGGCCCGGGAGTGTTGCCTCATGGGGACATCAAGCATCTTTCGTGCCATAAAAATTTGTGTTGATAAACAATTATCTGGGCTTTGGAGCGAAAAAAGGCGGGAGGCCGTGTCAAGGTTGCCGACAAGGTGCCGGCTGCCGCGCGCGGGTGGAAGGCAGCCCGACAGTTGGCCGGTTCCGGGGGGGTGTGGCAGGGCGCCAATGGGGATGCCTGGGCCAGCATGGGCCGGTGGGAAGGGGAAGAAGTCCGGCCCGTTAGGGGAAGCGGTAGGCGCCCCAGCGCAGGGTAAGCAGGGCGCCCACCAGCAGGGCCAGGGCGCCGGGGTCGAAGAAAGTGTGGTCCAGCCAGCCGCGTAGCAGGGAGAGGGCCCCGGCCGGGTTGCCGGAGGTGACCAGGGCGGCGCCTTCCGGGAGCCTCCGCTCAGGCCCATCCGGGGGGGAGCCGGCGGGTGGATCGGAAGCACCCCCGGCGGTTTGCACCGAGGGGCGTTGGGACTCCGCGCTCGGGACTCGGGAGGCCGGGAAGGGGGCTGTTCCGGCTGGCGGGACAATGGCTGCCGCCGGGCGGAACAAGGCTTGGACTCCCGTTCCCGGGTTCTGCCCATGGCCCTGGGGCGAGGGAGCCGCGGGGACCGTGGGGGCTCCCGCTGCGAGGAGACCACAGGGGAGCAGCAGGGCTAGCAGGGCGGCAAGGAGCGACAAGGCCGGTTTTTCCTTGAGCATGGGTTCCCCCCGATGGCAGCGGTGTTCCGGGCTCTCCGGGGGTGGCCGTGCATCAATCGTTCCTTTTTGCGTTTCGTAAAAATTTCAATAAGGTGTACATTTCCTCGGTAGCGGGGGGCGGGAAGGTGTCAATTCCCCCGACGAGGAGTGTGGATGCGGGAGCCAACGCCAGCCGCCGAGGTGCTGCCCGCCCGGCTGCGCTCCCTGGTGGGCGCGGCCCGGGACGGGGTGGTGCGCAGGGAGGCGGTGGACTACCTGGACCGGGCTTGCGGCCATGTGGGGGGCCTGCTGGATCCGGGGGACGACGGGGGACGGATTCCGGAGCCCGGCGGACCCGTTCCCCCGGTGGTGGGCCCGGGGGACCTGCAGGCGCGCCTCAGCCACCTCATCGTAAGCGCGGAGGCGGCAGGGTTGGAGCCTGCGCTTATCGGGTACCTGCGCCGGGTCCTCCTGCGAGTGAGCCTGGCGGCGGAGCGGGTGCCCTGGGAGCTGCGGCTGGTTCCCCGCCACCGGGCCAACGGGGAAGCCCGACTGGTGCGTCCCGGCGAAGCGCCCCTGCCGGTGCGGCTGGTGGATCATTCCGCCCTGGGCTACGGCCTGGAATGCGCGGTCCCGGTTGCCTCCGGGCGGGTGGCCCGCCTGGAGGTGCCCGGCCCGGCCTCCGGGCCGCCGCGGATCTACGGCTGCCTGCCGGTTTTCTGCCGGAAAGGGCCCGACGGCAACTGCCGGGTGGGGGTGGAGCTGATCGGCGGTTCCGCGCGCCCTTGAGCCGGTTGCGGGGGAGCCCGGTCCGGGGTGTCCCCTTCCCAGGCCCGCCATCCTAACCCACAGTGGGAGACCTATCCCCAGCATCCGGGTAGGGCTTCCATGACCAAAGATCCCGTCCGCTTCGACGGCCTCTCCTACACCGACCTGCGCGACCCCGCCGGCCTCCGGCGCCTCGACGAGCGCTTCCGCCTCCACCTGGAGGAGCGCGATCCCGCTTTGGTACGCCGCCTGGTGGACTTCCGCGAAGCGGAGGCCCTCCCCCCGGCCGAAGCCTACAGCCGCCTGCTCCTGGAGCTCGCCCCCCACGTGGAGGCCTTCGTCGCGGGGCTGTTCGGCATCGAGGAGGCCACCCGCCAGAGGGGGGCCGCCGCCGCGGCCCACAACCCCGTCTTCGCCTTCCGGCAGGAGATCGTGCAGAAACGGGCCCGTCGCCTGTGGGGCCGGGTGGGCGAGGACTTCGCGGCGCTGGATGCCTGGCTCGACGAGCGGCTGGCGGATCACGGCATCGACGCCGCCGACCGCGAGCGGGCGGTGGGCGAGCTCACCGCCGCCCTGCTGGCGGATCCCCGGGGCAGCCCGGAGGCCCTGGACCGCCTGGCGGCCTGGGCGGTGCGCGCCCGGGAGACCGAGGCGGGGCGGGCGGCCACCGCCGGCTGGGTGGGCTTCCGCACCCCGGAGCGCGTGGACCCCGACCACCTGGTGCCCGCGCAGCGTGCCGCGGACGGCTCGCCCGGCGCCATGGAGGCCCCGGGCCGCTTCCGCCCCCGCGACGGCTTCGCCCTCACCGACCCGCGCATGTCCGCCCGGGAAGTCCAGGGCGAGGCGAGCTACTGCATCTACTGCCACGACCACGACGGCGATTTCTGCTCCAAGGGCTTCCCGGAGAAGAAGGACCAGCCGGAGCTGGGCTTCAAGGTCAGCGCCCTGGAGAACACCCTCCACGGCTGCCCGCTGGACGAGAAGATCTCCGAGATGAACCTGCTAAAGCGGGAGGGCTACACCATCGCCCCGCTGGCCGCCGCCATGGTGGACAACCCCATGGTCCCCGCCACCGGCCACCGCATCTGCAACGACTGCATGAAGTCCTGCATCTACCAGAAGCAGGAGCCCGTAGACATCCCGCAGATCGAGACCCGGGTGCTCACCGACGTGCTCCACCTGCCCTGGGGCGTGGAGGTCTACGACCTGCTCACCCGCTGGAACCCCCTGCGCCACGAGCAGTTCGTGGCCAAGCCCTACAACGGCCGCAAGGTGCTGGTGACCGGCATGGGGCCGGCGGGGTTCACGGTGGCCCACCACCTGACCATGGAGGGGTGCGCGGTGGTGGGGGTGGACGGCCTGAAGATCGAGCCGCTTCCCGAGGGGCTCCGGGAGGGGCCCATTCGGGACTACGGCGAGCTGGAGGAGCCCCTGGACCAGCGGGTCAACTACGGCTTCGGCGGCGTGGCCGAGTACGGCATCACCGTGCGCTGGGACAAGAACTTCCTCAAGCTCATCTACCTGACCCTGGCGCGGCGGCCCACCTTCCAGGTATTCGGCGGGGTGCGCCTGGGCGGCACCCTGACCCTGGAGGACGCCTGGGCCCTGGGCTTCCACCACGTCTGCAACGCCAGCGGCGCCGGCCTGCCGCGGGTCATCCCCATGGGCAACAGCCTGGCCCGCGGCATGCGCCAGGCCAACGACTTCCTCATGGCCCTGCAGCTCACCGGCGCCGCCAAGCAGGAGAGCCTGGCTAACCTCCAGGTGCGCCTGCCGGCGGTGGTGATCGGCGGCGGCCTCACCGCCATCGACACCGCCACCGAGCTGCAGGCCTACTACGTCCGGCAGGTGGAGAAGACCCTGGACCGCCACGAGCGCCTCGCCGCCGTGCACGGCGAGGCGGCCCTGTGGGAGAAGCTGGACGCCGAGAACGCCGCCATCCTGGAGGAATTCCTGGCCCACGGTCGCGCCGTGCGGGCGGAGCGCGAGCGGGCCGAGCAGGAGGGACGCCAGCCGGACTTCCTGCCGCTCCTGCGCGAATGGGGCGGGGTGACGGTGGCCTACCGGCGGCCCATGAACGAGTCCCCCGCCTATCGGCGCAACCACGAGGAGGTGGGCAAGGCCCTGGAGGAGGGCATCTACTACGAGGAGCGCCTGGAGCCCATCCACGCCGTCCTCGACGACCACGGCCACGTGAAGTCCCTGGAATGCCGCCGGCGCCGGGACGCCGACGGCCGGCCGCTGTCGGTGCCGGAGGACATCGAGCTGCCCGCCCGGGGCATCTTCGTGGCCGCCGGCACCGTGCCCAACACCATCTACGAGCGCGAGCACCCCGGCACCGCGGAGCTGGAGGACAACCACTACCGGCCCCACGTCCACCACCGCCGCGAGCTGCAGGCGGTGGACACCCCGGAGCACTGCAAGGAGGAAGAGTTCGGCCCCTTCACCTCCTACGCGGCCGACGACCGCTTCATGACCTTCCTGGGCGACACCCACCCCGGCTTCGCCGGCAGCGTGGTCAAGGCGGTGGCCTCCGGGCTGCGCACCTACCCGCACGTCATGGCGGCGCTCGGGGACCAGGGGCCGGCGGAGGCGCACCGGGACTCCCTTCGGGCCTTTCAGGAGCGCATGGCGTACCTCCTGGAGCCGCAGGTGGCCGCGGTGGACGACAGCCACCCGGCCGTGGTGGAGCTGCGGGTGCGCGCCCCCATGGCCGCCCGCAATTTCCGTCCGGGCCAGTTCTTCCGCATGCAGACCTTCGAGAGCCACGCCCCGCGGGTGGCCGGCACCCGCCTCCAAGTGCCCCTGCAGACGGTGAGCGGGGCCGGCGTGGAGGGGGACCTGATGCGGCTGTTCGTCCTGAAGGGGGGCGTAGGCGGGCGCCTATCGGCCCGCCTGGCGCCCGGCGATCCCCTGGTCCTCATGGGGCCCACCGGGGCGCCCACGGAGATGGGCCGCGGCAAGACCGTGATGGTGGTGGCGGGCCGCTGGGGGGCGGCGGTGATGCTGGCCTTGGGTCCCGCCCTGCGGGCGGCGGGCAACCGCGTGCTGTATTTCGGCGCCTTCCGCCACCAGGACGAGCCCTATTACCGCGAGCAGCTGGAGGCGGCCACCGACCAGATCGTCTGGGCCACCGCCGGGGGCGAGCCCATTGCGGCCGGGCGGCCCCAGGACCTCAGCGTGGCCACCGGCGACGCTGTGGACCTGATCCGGCGCTACGGCGACGGCGAATTCAGCGGCGCCGCCGCCCCCCACCTGGAGCTGGGCGAGGTGGACGAGATCCTGGTGATGGGCTCCACCGGACTGCTGTACGGCATGCAGCAGGCCCTTTCCGCCGGCGGGAGCCTGGCCCCGTACTTCCGCGAGGACGTGGAGGTGCAGGGCACCGCCGGCAGCCCCATGCAGTGCATGCTCAAGGGGGTGTGCTCGCAGTGCCTGCAGTGGCAGGTGGACCCGGAGTCGGGGCGCCGCACCCAGACCGTGTTCTCCTGCGCCGAGCAGGACCAGCCCCTGCTGGCCCTGGACCTGGAGAACCTGTGGGCGCGCCAGACCCAGAACCGCCTGCCCGACCTCATGGCCGACCTGTGGCTGGCCCACCTGCTGGAGTCGGAAACGGCCTAACGCGGGAGGTGCCGGCAGGGTGTCTCGGTGCGGGCGTTGCCGGGCCCCACGCGGGAGTGGACGCCCAGGGGCCCGGGCACGGGATCCCCGGAGTCGGAGACCCAATCGAACACCGCCAGCAGGGGCCGCTCGGCGTTCTCCACGAAGCGGGGGATCAGGTCGGCGTCCCCCAGTTCCTGGGTGCGGATGCGGACCGCCTGGCGGGGCCCGAGCCCCCCGAACTCCACGCGGGTGACCGCGGGGGGCGCCCCGTTGCGGCGGGAGTCGTACAGCCGCTCCCCGCCCGCGCTGTACAGACGCATCCGCTCCAGGGTCAGGGCGTGGGAGGGGCTGAGGTTGTGGATGGTCCACTCCGAGGAGACGCCCGGGGAGCTGTAATCGCCGCCGCAGGCCAGGCTCCCTGCCCCGGCGGCCCCCCCTTCCTGGGCCGGGCTGGCGGTGGCGGCCAGGAGGGCCGCGCACGCCAGGGCGGTGGGGAGGAAGGCGCTGCGGAGGCTCGGTCTCGGGGGCATGGGGCGCTCCACGCAAAGACGGGATCTCTCCCCTGTATATCCCGGCCCGGCGGCCCCTGGCCAGCGCGGCCCGGGGCAGCAACGGACGGTTGTCCGCGTGGTTTGACCGGACAGGGGCTTTGGTGTCCTAGTTGTGGGAGGGACATCACCACCGAGCAAGGGAGACCGGATGGCGGTGAAGCTGGGAGTGCCCAAGGAGACCGCCGCGGGGGAGTGCCGTGTGGCGCTGGTGCCCGCGGTGGCGGCGCAGCTCATGGCCAAGGGCCTGGAGGTCCGCATGCAACCGGGCGCCGGGGCGGGGGCCTTCTTCGCCGACGGCGACTACCACGACGTGCGCATGGTGGAGGAGCCGGCCGACCTGTACCGCGAGGCGGACGTGCTGCTGCGGGTGCAGCCGCCCACCCCGGAGGAGATCGACCTGCTGGGCCCGGAGACCGCCGTGCTCGGCTTCCTGGATCCCCTGGGCGACCCGGAGCGGGTGGCGCGCCTGCGGGACCGGGGGGTCACCGCCTTCGCCATGGAGCTGGTACCGCGCATCGCCCGGGCCCAGGCCATGGACGCCCTGTCCTCGCAGGCCAGCATCGCCGGCTACAAGGCGGCGCTGTTGGCCGCCGATCTGGCCCCCCGGTTCTTCCCCATGCTCACCACCGCCGCCGGCACCGTACGCCCGGCCAAGGTGCTGGTGCTCGGCGCCGGGGTGGCCGGCTTGCAGGCCATCGCCACCGCCCACCGCCTGGGGGCCTCGGTGTTCGCCTACGACGTTCGTCCCGAGACCCGCGAGCAGGCGGCCTCCCTGGGCGCCACCTTCCTGAACCTGGATGTGAGCGGCTCCGCCGAGGGGGGCTACGCCCGCGAGCTCACCGCCGAGGAGAAGCGCCGCGAGCAGGAGCTGCTCGGCGAGCAGATCGCCGGCATGGACGTGGTCATCACCACCGCGGCGGTGCCGGGGCGGCCCGCGCCGGTTCTGGTGCGCGAGGCGGAGGTGACCGCCATGCGGCCCGGCTCGGTGATCGTGGATCTCGCCGCCGAGACCGGCGGCAACTGCGAGTGCACCGTGCTCGACGAGACGGTGCGCCACGAGGGGGTGATGATCCACGGCCCCCGCAATGTGCCGGGCCGGCTGCCCGTGCACGCCAGCGAGATGTACGCGCGCAACCTGGCCAATTTCCTGGACCTGCTGGTGGAGGACGGCCACTGGGGCCCGGACTGGGAGGATGAGGTGGTGGCCAAGACCGTCCTCACCCGGAACGGTGAAATCGTGCCCGACGCCGTCCGCGAGCGGGTGGAAGGAGGCGCCTCGTGATCGAAGGCTTCGTCGCCCTGTATATCTTCATCCTCGCGGCCTTCACCGGCTACGAGATCATCAGCCGGGTCCCCGAGACCCTGCATACCCCCCTCATGTCCGGGGCCAACTTCGCCCACGGCATCGTCGTGGTGGGGGCCATGGTGGCCCTAAGCCACGCCCAGACCCCCGCCGAGCAGGCGCTGGGCTTCGTGGCGGTGCTGCTCGCCGCCATGAACGCCCTGGGCGGCTACGTGGTCACCGAGCGCATGCTGCGCATGTTCAAGAGCAGCCAGGGGGGCGGCGAATGAGCTACGTCCTGGAGACCGGCTACCTTGTGGCCGCGGTGCTGCTCATCCTCGGCCTGCGCGGCATGAGCTCGCCGCGCACCGCCCACCGGGGCCTCACCTGGGTGGGCATCGGCATGGTGGTGGCGGTGCTGGTGACCTTTATCCGCACCGGCGCCGGCAACATCGGCCTGATGCTCACCGCCCTGGTGATCGGCGGTGTACTGGCGGCGGTCTACGGCCGCCAGGTGCCCATGACCGCCATGCCGCAAGGGGTGGCCCTGTTCAACGGCATGGGCGGCGGCGCGGCGGGCGCCATCGCCGCCGTGGAGCTGGTGGGCGGCGCGGCGGTGGGCGGGGCGCCCCTGGTGCTGGGCGTGCTGGGGGCGCTCATTGGTACGGTGTCCTTCGCCGGCAGCGGCGTTGCCTTCGGCAAGCTCCAGGGCTGGATGCGGCGGCCGGTGCGCTTCCCCGCCATGCCCATGGTGAACGGCGCGGTGGCGCTGGCGGCCGTGGCGTTGGGGTTCGCGGTGATCGCCGGGGCGCAGATGGATCCCGTGCTCGCCGCCTACTTCGCCGCCGCGGTGGCCCTGGGGATCCTGGTGACCCTGCCCATCGGCGGGGCGGACATGCCGGTGGTGATCTCCCTGTACAACGCCGCCACCGGCTTGGCCGTGGCCTTCGAGGGCTACCTGCTGAACAACCCCGCCATGGTCATTGCCGGCACCGTGGTGGGCGCGGCGGGCACGCTGCTCACGCTGCTCATGGCCAAGGCCATGCACCGCTCGGTGCTCCAGGTGGTGGGTGCGGGCTTCCGCGCCCCGGAAGCCGCCGCCGAAGCCACGGAGTCCGGGGGCATCCTTAAGGGCACCGAGCCCGTGGACGCCGCCATCCAGCTGGGCTACGCGCGCAAGGTGATCATCGTGCCCGGCTACGGCATGGCCGTGGCCCAGGCCCAGCACAAGGTATGGGAGCTGGTGCAGCGGCTGAGGGAGCGGGGCGTGGAGGTGCGGTTCGCCATCCATCCGGTGGCCGGTCGCATGCCCGGCCACATGAACGTGCTGCTCGCCGAGGCGGGCGTTCCCTACGACATGGTGGCGGATCTGGAGAGCGTCAACCCGGAGTTCGCCCGGGCGGACGTGGCCCTGGTGATCGGCGCCAACGACGTGGTGAACCCCTCCGCCCGCGATGTCCCCGACAGCCCCATCTACGGCATGCCCATCCTCAATGTGGACGAGGCGGACAACGCCATCGTCATCAAGCGCGGCGGCGGGCAGGGCTTTTCCGGAGTGGAGAATCCCCTGTTCACCGCCGACAACACCCGCATCCTCTTCCGGGATGCCCTCGACGGCGCCTCCGAGCTGGTGCAGGCCCTGAAGCAGGTGTGAGGGAGACGCGGGAGGGGTAGGGGGTAAGGGGCCCACTTGCCTCGGGGCGGTTGGTGGGGGCCGGTGAGAGCGGGGTGAGCCGCGATCGGCTCGGCCTACGGCCGCTCCTTGGGGGCCTCCGCGGTGAGGTTCTCCGGCTCGCCGTCGGTGACGTGGATGTCATCCTCCAGGCGCACGCCGATGCCGCGCAGCTCCGGGTGCACGTCCTCGGCGTCGGGCGGGATGTACAGGCCCGGCTCCACGGTGAGCACCATGCCGGGCTCCAGGGTCCGCCAGTGGTCGGCGGCCACCTTGTAGCGGCCCACGTCGTGGACGTCGAGGCCCAGCCAATGGCCGGTGCGGTGCATGTAGAAGTCGCGGAACTCGCCGCGCTCGATGAGGCCGTCCACCTCGCCCTCCAGCAGGTCCAGGTCCACCATCCCCTGCACCAGCACCCTCAGCGCCGCCTGGTGGTAGTCGTCGAAGGTATGGCCCGGGCGCACCTGGTCGATGGCGGCCTTCTGGGCCGCGAGCACGATGTCCCAGACCTGCCGCTGGGCGCCGGTTACGGTGTCGCCCACCGGGAAGGTGCGGGTGATGTCGGCGGCGTAGCCCTCCACCTCGCAGCCGGCGTCGATGAGCAGCAGGTCGCCGTCGTTGAGCGGCGCACGGTTCTCCGTGTAGTGCAGCACGCAGGCGTTGGCGCCCCCCGCCACGATGGAGGGGTAGGCGGGCCGCTCGGCGCCGTCGTAGTGGAAGACGTACTCCATCTCCGCCTGGATCTGGTACTCGTGCATGCCGGGCCGGCACACCTCCTGGGCGCGCCGGTGGGCCTCGGCGGAGATGCGCGCCGCCTCGCGCATGCGCTCCAGCTCTTCCGGGCCCTTGATCAGCCGCATCTCGTGGAGGAGGTCCTCCACGTCCACCAGCACCTCGGGGGCCCGGACCCCCTGGCGCTCCTTAGCGCGGGTGGCGTTGAGCCAGCCGGTGACCTTGCGGTCGAATTCCGGCTCGCGGCCGAAGTGCACGTAGAGGCGCTCGCGGTCGGCGAGCAGCTCGGGGAGCACGTCGTCCAGCTCGTCGAGGGAGTAGGCCTTGTCGGCGCCGTAGTCGCGCTCCGCTCCCTCCACCCCGGCGCGGATGCCCGTCCATACCTCCTTGGCGGGGTCCTTGGGAGGCACGAACAGCAAGTAGCGGTGCTCGGGGTGGTCGGGCACCAGCACCGCCACCGCGTCCGGCTCGGTGAAGCCCGTCAGGTAGAGGAAATCGGAATTGGGGCGGAAGGGGTATTCCACGTCGCGGTTGCGCAGGCTCACGGAGGCGTTGGGCAGGACGGCCACGCCGCCCTCCATGCGCTCCATGAGGCGCTCCCGCCGCCGGGCGAAAACCTGTCTGTCCATGTTCGGCGTCCTCGCTGTCCGCGGGCCATGGCCCCTCCGGGCCGGGTGGCGTAGAATCGGGCCCGCCAGTCACAGCCCGAAGGGACAAAAAAGTGGGGATCTACATCCAGCTCGAGCCGCTGCTGGCCCTCATCGCCGGCATCGCGGCGCTCGTCGTGCCCCCTAAGTTGGGGACCCGCATCATCGCCGCCTACTTGGTCGCCATCGCCGTGCTGCAGCTGCTGGACATCAACTGAGGCCCCGGGCGGGTCGGCCCGGAGCGGGCCCTAGCCCGCGTAGCCGCGCACCGTCTCCGCCACCTCCGGGGGGAAGTCCCCCTGCGCCACCTGCTGGGCCGCCTCGGCGAAGAAGGGCTCGGCGTCGTCGGCCAGGCGCTCCCGGATCTGGTCGAAGGCCTCGCGGATGCCCTCGGGGTCCTGACCGCGCACGGCCGCGATGCCCTCGTTCAGCAGCAGGATCCGCCAAGCCCGGTAGGGGTTGGAGGTCTCCAGGTCGGCCTTGATGTCGGCGCTGGCGTGGTCCGCCACCCGCTGCATCATGGAGCGGATGCGGCGCAGCTCCTCCACGTCGCTGCTCTTGTTGGCCAGCTGGCCGAGGCCGTTGACCACCATGTCGATGTGCTGGATGGGCACCTCCCAGGAGGCCATCCACATGGCTACGGCGATGGCCACTTGCTGCAGCTCGGCGGTGGTCTCCGGAAGCTTCAGGCGGTCGCTGTAGACCCCCAGGTCGTGCAGAAAGTTCATGGCGTGGTTGCCGATCTTGTCGGCTTCGCCCTCCTCCTGCATGGCCGGGGTGGGGTCATCCACGGGGTTGCGCTCCAGGATCTCCAGGAGCTGGGCGATGGCGTCCACCAGGTCCGGCGGGGTCACCTGCTCGCCGGTGGCCAGGTCGGATGCCTCGAAGGCCTTTGAAATGGTCGCCCCCGCCTGCGCGAAGCGGTTGCGGGCGGTGGCCATGCTGCTATCGAAAACCATGGGGACGCTCCCGTGGGTCGAGGATCGCAAGGGGGTTCTCGGGAAAGCCTAGTGCAGGTCAGGCGGGCTCCGCCAGGGCGCGGATGCGGTCCAGGTTCTCCATGGCGGCCTGCCGGCCCGCCTCCAGGGCCTCCCCGCCGCGGTAGAACTCGAGGGTGCTCATGCCCGGCACCACGGGCTTGAGGGTCAGGTCGGGCGGGCTGGCCTCGAGGCGCAGGCGCACCAGCTGGGCCTGGGTGATCTGCACCGCCCGCCGCAGGTTGGCGATGAGGGCGGGCCCCGCCGACTCCTCTTCGGATTCCCGGAAGGGGTCGGGCTCGTCCGCGCGCTCCTCCGGGCCGCGGGCCCCTGGATGGACGGCCACCGCCACCACCGGTCCGCCGAACAGCCGCCGGGCCACGTCCACGGGCAGCGGATTCACCAGGCCCCCGTCGCCGAGCAGGCGGCCGTCCACCTTGAAGGGCTTGATGAGCCCGGGCAGGGCGATGCTGGCGCGCACCCCCTCCACGAGGTTCCCCGTGTCCAGGACCACCTGCTGGCCCGTCCACATGTCCGTGGCCACCGCCCGGAAGGGCAGGTCGCAGCCCTCGAAGGTGCCGGTGCCCAACCGCTCGCGCAGGTAGGCCTCGATGTTGCGCCCGGAGGTGAGGGCGCCCCCCTCCAGGCTCGGCCAGAAGAGGCGGAAGGTGGCCATCCAGTCCATCTCGCGGGCCATGTCCTCGATGCGGTCGGGACCGAGGCCCACGCAGTAGAAGGCGCCAATCTCCGCGCCGATGCTGGTGCCCACCACGGCCCGCACCGGGATGCCGGCGTCGGCCAGGGTGGCCAGGACGCCGGCGTGGGCGAGGCCCCGGGCGCCCCCGCCGCCGAGGGCGAGGGTGATCCCGGACGCCTCGGCGGGATGGCTCCCCTCGACCAATGCGGCCTCCTTTGCGGCGCGGTCCGGCCCCGGCGTCTAGAAGGCCAGATGCAGCCCGGCGAAGGGCCCGCTGAAGTCCGAATCCACCTTGAGGTCGTCGCCGCCGTCGTAGTCCACCGCGATCTGGCGGTAGCCGGCGCGGACCTGCAGCAGGCCCATCTCGTAGCCCACCTCCGCGGTCACGTCGCGGAAGCTGTCGCCGTCGTAGCCGATGCCGTTGGCGCGGACACCGGCGTTCAGAGGCAGGGCGGGCAGGTCCACCCGAACCTCGGCCTTGGCCACGGGCATGGTGAAGTTGGCGCTGCCCGTTTCCTTGCCGGCATCGGTTTCCAGCTCCGCCTCGGTGTCGATGTTGGTGGCCCCCAGGCCCAGGCCCACGTCCACGATCGGCACCGGCAGGTTGAACATGGCGCCGGCGTGCAGGAGGCGGGCGTCGAAGCTGGAGCTGCCGTCCAGGGTGGCGGTTTCCCCGCCCCAGGTGCGGCTGCGCTGGATGTCGCCGTCGTAGGACAGGTCGGTGTACTCGGCGTCCAGGGTGACGAAGGGGATGGCGGCCCGGGCGTACAGATTGGGGGTGCCCTCCTTGTCGAAGTCCAGGTCGTCCTCGACGCTGAAGTCGTCGCCATCGTAGGCCACGTCCCCGCTGGGGTCGGCCTGCCAGTAGCGGGCGCCAATTTCCACGTCCGCCAGCGGCAGGGCGTGGGCGGAGCCGGCGGACAGGAGCAGGGCGCCGGCGGTGGAGATGGTGCGAATGCGAAGCATGCTGGGTTCCCCTTTTGCAACGCGATATAGTGTGGCCAAGCCTACCAGATGGAAAGGCGGTTGCGCATGAAACCGTTTGCATTCATTCCGGTCCGGGCGCCGGTACCGGGCGGACAGGGAGGCCGAAGGCCATGGAACGGATCCCCGAGCCGGAGCTGATGGACGATCCCGGACAGGCGCGGGCCTACGCCGAGGCGGACTTCGCCGAGGTGAACGCGGGGTTCGTGGAGGGCTTCCAGCAGAGCTTCCCCTGGCTGGGGGGCAGTCCCTTCGTCCTGGACCTCGGCTGCGGCCCTGGGGATATCCCCCTGCGCTTGGCCCGGGCCATGCCCGGGGCGCTGGTGCAGGCGGTGGACGGCTCCCCGGCCATGATCGAGCTGGCCCGGGAGGCCGTCGCCGGCACCGAGGAAGAGCCGCGGGTGATGCTGGTGCAGAGCGGCCTGCGCGAGCTGGAGCCGCCGCCCATGCCCTTCCACGCGGTGGTCTCCAACAGCCTGCTGCACCACCTCCACGACGGCGCCGACCTGTGGCGGACCATCCAGCGCGTGGCCGGCGAGGGCACCGCCATCTACGTCATGGACCTGCTGCGCCCCGATTCAAAGGAGCGGGCGGCGGCGATCGTGGACCAGTACGCCGCCGACGAGCCCGAGCGGCTGCGCACGGACTTCTACAACTCCCTGCTTGCGGCCTTCACCCCCGAGGAGGTGGGTGATCAGCTCCGGGCGGCCGGCCTGGAGGGGCTGGAGGTGGAGACAGTGAGCGACCGCCACCTGCTGGTGGTGGGAACCCTCTGACCCCGGAAGCGGTCCCTCCCAAGAGCAGGCGGCACACACCCGCCAGGCATTCAGGCCCCGCAGGGATCGGAAAACAGGGCCGCGCCGATGTGGCGGCCCAGGATCAGGCCGTCCTCGCGGCCGTTGGGCCCGGGGTAGTACGCGGGCCGCTTCCCCATGCGCAGGAAACCTTCCTCCTCATAGAGGCGGCGGGCCCGCTCGTTGGAGACCCGGACCTCCAGGAAGACGTCCTCGGCGCCATCCTCCCGGGCCACCGCCAGCAGGTGGCGCAGGAGGGCACGTCCCAGGCCCCGGCCCCGTAAGCGGGCAGCGATGCACAGGTTCAGGATCTCTGCCTCCGGGCCGGTGACGCTCAGGACGCCGTGGCCGGCGATGGCGCCGTCCAGCTCCACCACCCGGCACCGCTGGCCGGAGGCCAGGCTGGCCCGGAACAGGTCCGCGGTCCAGGCCGAGTAGTGGCAGCTGCCCTCGTTGTCCGCCACGGCCGGCAGGTCGTCGAGCGCCATGGGGCGAAGGCGGCACCGGTGGGGCGCCGAATGCACCGAGGCGGGGCTGTGGGGCTGTTCAGCGGGAATCGTCTTCCTCCAGGATCTCGCGCAGGGCCACGGCGCTGTTGTGCTCGCGGTCCCGGGCGGCGTAGAGCAGGGTGACCGGACCGGAGCGGGCCCGCCCGCGCAGGTCCTCCAGCAGGTTGGGGCGCTGCGCAAGCTCGTCCCGGTAGCGGCGCTTGAACTCCGGCCACTTCTCCGGGTCGTGGCCGAACCACTTGCGCAGCTCCGGGCTCGGGGCCACCTCCTTGAGCCAGAGGTCCAGCCGGGCGTCCTCCTTGCGCATGCCGCGGGGCCACATCCGCTCCACCAGGATGCGCTGGCCGTCCCTCGGTTCGGCGTCCTCGTAGATGCGCTTCAGGCGGATCTCCCCCATGGGCATACTCCGGCCGGAAGACCGGCAACATTCGGGGAAAAGGATACCCTAGCCCGGCGGGGGCCGGGCAAGGAACCGGGGCGAGTCCCCACGGGTCGGGTCATGGAGACCGAGCGCCGCATCCTCCATTGCGACATGGACAGCTTTTTCGCCGCGGTGCACATGCGCGACGAGCCGCACCTGCGCGAGGTGCCCCTGGTGATCGGCGGCGACCCCGATGGCCGCGGGGTGGTCTCCACCGCCAACTACGCCGCCCGCGAATACGGCATCCACTCCGCCCAGCCCGCCGCCACCGCCAAGCGCCTCTGCCCCCATGCCGTCTTCCTGCGCCCGGAGCTGGAGCGCTACCGCCGCGAGTCCAGGCGCATCATGGCCATCTTCCGCGAATTCACGGAGATCGTGGAGCCCGCCTCCCTGGACGAGGCGTATCTGGAGGTCACCGACCGCCTGGCGCCCTACGGCAGCGCCACCGCCGTGGCCGAGGCCATCCGCTCGCGGGTGCGGGAGGAGACGGGGCTGACCGTCAGCATCGGGGTCTCCAGCTCCCGCCTGGTGGCCAAGATCGCCAGCGACTGGGACAAGCCCGACGGCCTCACCGTGGTGCGGCCGGAGCGGGTCCCGGACTTCCTGGCCCCGCTGCCGGTGCGCAAGCTGCACGGCGTGGGCCCCGCCACCGAGGAGGTGCTGGCGGGCATAGGCATCGCCACCGTGGCGGAGCTGCGCGACCGGTCCCGCGAGCAGCTCGCCGAGGCCCTCGGCCAGTTCGGCCTGACCCTGCACGACTTCGCCCGCGGCATCGATCCCCGGCCGGTGGGCGTGCCCCGCGAGCGCAAGAGCCTGGGGGTGGAGGACACCTTCCAGCGGGACATCGAAGAGCTGGAGGAGATGGACCGGCGCCTCACCACCATGGCCGGCCACGTGGCGGAGCAGCTTGCCGCCCGAGGCCTGCGCGGGCGCACCGTGACCGCCAAGGTGCGCTTCCCCGACTTCCGGACGCTGACCCGCAGCCAGACCCTGGAGGGGGCCACCGCCGACCCCGGGGAGATCGGCGCCTGGGCCCGCCGGCTGCTGCGCAGGACGGAGGCGGGACAGCGTCCGGTGCGTTTGTTGGGCGTCACGGTGAGCAACCTGGAGGATGCGGAGGGCACGGCGGAACAGTTCAGCCTCTTCGGTTCCCAGACAAAAGGCTGAAGAGTATTGTGGACATTCCCCGCGGGATACGGACAAAGGGGGGCGTCCATGAGCCGGATCCTGATTATCTACGGGCATCCCAGCCCGGAAAGCTTCAACGCCGCCGTTACCGAAGCCGCGCAGGAGGCCATCCGGGAGGCGGGCGGCGACTTCGTGGTCCACGATCCGTACGGCGACGGGCTCGATCCCGTCCTGTCCTTCCGCAAGAGCCTCGACCCGCACACCAAGCGCTACGTCCGCGAGCTGCAGGAGGCGACCGGCTACATCGTCGTCCACCCCGACTGGTGGGGGCAGCCGCCCGCCATGCTCAAGGGGTACCTGGATCTGGTCTTCCAGGAAGGGGTGGCCTACCAGCGGTCGAAGGGGGGCGGCTGGCCCCCGGAGGGCCTGCTCCGGGGAAATGCCGCCCTGGTGCTGAACACCGCCGATGGCCCTTGGCAGGGGGAGCCCGCGAACGACCCCCTGGAGGCCATCTGGCGGGACCGGGTATTCGGGCCCTGTGGGGTGGAATCCGTCCAACGCCGCGTCTTCGCCCCGGTTTCCGGCAGCACCCCGGAGCAGCGGGAAGGGTGGCTGGACGAGGTGCGGGTGCTGGTGGGCGGCTACGTCCGGGAGAACGGGCTGGTGGGCGCCGCCACCTGAAGACACCGGCTTCTGCCGGTGAAAAGGCTATTAGGCCAGGATCCTTTCCGGTCCTTGCCAAGGCATGGGCCGGGACGTATTTTGTCAGTACGTACCTTCCGGAAAGCGAAAGACACGGAAAAAACATGCAACCGGTCGTCCCCGTTTCCATTCGACGCCGCTGGTGGCGCCTAGCCGAGCTGGGCGGGACCCTGTGCGTCGTTGGAAAGGAGCGTGTGACGGCCGGCTGACAGCCTGACCCGCATACCATCCGCGAAGCCGCAGGTTCCCACGCGAGGACCTGCGGCTTTTTTTGTGCTTTTGGAACGGAGAGCGCCATGGACTGGGAGATCAGGGAGGCGGTGCCGGAGGACGCCCCGTGCATCGCCGCGGGTGTGGAAGAGCTGTTGGGGGAGATCATGACCGCCACCGGCCAGCCCCATCTCCACTTCGACCGGGGAGCCACCCGGGCCCGCACGGAGGGCTGGCTGCGGCGGGCACTTACCGCTCCTTCCTGGCGCGGGAGAAAGGGGGGGCGGAGCCCCTGGGCCTGATCAACGTGACCGAGGCTCACGCCCTGTACGCCGGGGGTGCCTTTGGCTTGGTCCCGGAATTCTACGTGCGCCCGGAGTGGCGCTCGCAGGGCGTCGGCCGGGAGCTACTGAATGCGGTTCGCCGGTTGGGGCGAGAGCGGGAATGGGGGCGACTGGAGCTCACCACCCCGCCGCCGCCGGCCTTCGAGCGGACCTACGCCTTCTACGAGCGCGAGGGGCTCACCGTAGCGGGCGGTCGCAAGATGAAACTGGATCTGTAGGGGCGCCAAGCATAAAGGAAACTGCCAATCCGGTTCGGGAAGCTCGAGATGGATCTATGTGGGAGCGGCCATTGGCCGCGACAAATGGTTCTCTTAGGAAGATCGCGGCTAGTAGCCGCT